>JADFHU010000054.1 GCA_022567055.1 Planctomycetota bacterium | reverse complement strand
CAAACCTCTGAACAGGCTAAATAATCTTCAGCGGATCCCCCGAACCGGGTTGGGTAAAATCCATTTCAGGAATCACGGCACTCATACCCAGTGCCGGAGCATAGAGTGTAAAGAGTGGAAACGTGGCCAAATCCACCTCACCCGGCTCAATCTGGTAGGCGTGTTTCAAGGCTTCAACTTGCGCGACAAAATTGGCGTGGGTGTAAACCACGCCTTTGGGAATGCCGGTGGAGCCCGATGTAAACAAAATCGCCGCCATCTGCTCGGCGCTTGTCTCGGGAAAAGACAGGTCGACCTGCGCCGCCCCGATCCGACGAATCCGAGCTAGACTTGTCATTCCCGGCAAATTGAATTTGGGTCCCACGATCACATTGATCTGAAGCGATGATCGGGCCCATCCTAGAATAAGACGCGCCACATGCGCTTTGGGGATGCCAATGAATGCCTGGGGCTGAGCTTCAGCCAGACATTTTTTGAGATTCTTAATACCCATCCCCGGGTCCACACAGACCATCGACACACCGATCTTAAACAGTGCAAAGGTCAGTCCAAAGAACTCAAGACTGGGCTGAACCATCAGGACACTGCGCATTCCTGGTGTAAGGCCGCGGGCCATGAGACCGCGGGCGTATTCATTGCTGAGTGTTTCAAGCTCTCGATAAGTCAGTTGGGTGTAACGCGTGGAACCATCACGATCACGCCCCGAAGGAAACGCCACTGCCATCCGATCCGGCTGCTGCTGAGCCCTTATCGGTAACCAGGCGGCAATATTGACCGGATTCGTTTCGCTCATGATGTTTTCACGAATGCCTCGATGCGTTCAAGAACCTCATCGCCTGCATCCTCAAGAATGTAGTGGCCGCAATCCTCAAATCGATAGACCGGTGCATCGGGAAAATAAAGGGTCCACGTATCAAGAAAGTGCTTATCAAAAACAAAGTCCTTCATCCCAAAACAAAAGATCTTGGGAATGGATTCCAGAACGGGTAATTTATCTTGTGTCTCTGTCACACGTTGCCAAGAACGGTGACTCCGACTCAGTGGAATGTCCTGTACAAATCGCATGATCGACCGGCGATTGGCCCAAGAGTCGTATGGCGAAGCGAATGCATCCGCGACCTCTTGCTTGAATGCTTTGCGATTGACACATGAGGTCATGGCATCTCTGACAAAGCCATTGAAGCCACGAACCAGAAGCGATCCCAGCAGGGGTGTACGACATAAACGCAATTGCCAGGGCAGAGGCTTGGAGGGGGGCAGATGAAAGGCCCCGCTGTTTAAAACAATCATCCGCTTGATGCGATCGGGATGGTCCACCGCCCAACTGGTTCCGATCATCCCACCCCAGTCATGCACCACCAGATTAATGGGCCCTTTGATGTCGGCATGTTCAATCAGCCGGTCCAGATCGGCAATGCGCCGCTCAAGTGAATAGGGATACTTTGAATCGTCCGGCTTATCACTTAAACCCATGCCAATGTGATCGGGCACGATGCAGCGGTACCGATCAGACAAACCCATGACCAGATGACGGTAATAATACGACCAAGTCGGATTACCATGGACCATGAGGAAGGTCTCGGCTTCGGCCTCCGGGGGAGGTCCTTCGTCGAGATAGCTCATCTTCAAACCAGCAAGGTCAATGGACTTGGGCGTAAAAGGATATTCGGGCAATTGAACGTTTGGCATTAAGAGTCACTACTGCCTGATACTTATTCTGCTTGAAAAGGCTTACCACTCCCAGCCCAGCATCAAACAGTTCAAACCACTGCCTATCCCCAGGAAGCCCACGCGATCACCCTCCTTGAGGAAATGGCGTTGTTCGGCAATCGCCGCGGTCAATGGCAATGAAACGGTGCCAATGTTGCCAAGATATTTGTATGTGGAATAATCTTTTTCAGGAGGGATACCGAGTTTGGAGAGTATGGCATCACGGTGTCCACTGCCGACCTGATGGCAAATAACTTTGTCTATTTTATCTTGATTCCACCCCAGACGTGACAGAAAACCGCCCCAAGTGCTAAGACCGATCTCGGCACCATGCTTCAGAACCGCCACCGAATCGGTTGACATGAACTGCGTGACCGCTCTGGGAAATTTCTCGGAGGGAAGCATTTTGGATAGCGCCGACGGCAGATGCTCATGGGTCATCAAATACTTGATGACGGTTGGAATCGTTTCGGGTTCCATGATTTCATTGAGCGCCAGTTTTAATTTATCAGGAGAGAACAATGCCTTACCAATTGAAATCGGCGAAAGCTTAATACCCCAGCGACAAAGTTCATGATGTTCAGGAGCGGATTGATTCATCGCACCCATCAAGCGACGACGATGGCTCTTGGTAAATGAGCCATCGGTCAGCAAAACGGCCACCGCACCCGACCCTCCGGTCAATGTCGCCAGTGATCTGGAGAACATTTCCATGGTCGGCTCTTTGAGCATATTTTCAATGGTGATCTCATTGATTTCACGTGAAGTTTCACATGACACCACAAGCCCGGCCTTGATTTGCCCTAACTCGACACGGTTGGCAATATCAATGATGCCGTTGAGAACGCCCAAGCAGGCGTTGGAGATATCGTAAACATAAACGTCCTGACCAATGCCAAGATCCGCCGCCACCGCACAAGCCGTGGCGGGTTCAAAATTCTCACGGCAAACACCGGTATAAACCAGGGCCTGAATGTCTTTGGTATGAACGCCAGCATTATCCATGGCCTTGCGCGCGGCCAAAGCGGCACCCTTGGAGAGTGTCTGGCCTTCACGCCACCAGCGACGTTCGCTGATGCCGGTTAAGCCTTCAAGCTGCCCAGGGGCAATATGCAGCTTTTCGTACATGGGCGCCAGACGATCTTCCAATTCGTCACTTGTGACGACGACCGGCGCCATCTCGTAGCCCATTGCTTCCATATAGACACGTTCATATCTCATCAGCAGCCAGTGACTCGGAGTGCAAAGTCGGTCATTTGGTAGATGATACGCCCATCTACCATTAAAAAACCCTTCGCCCAAAGAGTTTGCGTCCGATCGTCAATTCGCGTGATGGCCGCTTGAACCGTCACACGCTCATCTTGGGGAACCACTTGGCCTCGGTACATCCATAGGTGAGTCTGTCCATTTGCCAATGATTCGAATGCTCTGCCCGATTCGGGTTTCATATCCCAACGTTCATGAGCCACCACTTTAAGGAGTTGGATCATAGATTCCAACCCCAAAGAACCAGGAACTACGGGATCTTCGTAGAAATGAGCCTGGAAAAACCATGAATCGGGGTTCACATCCATGATGCCTTCAATGAATCCGAGTCCCTCAGGACCCCCCTGCGGTTCAAAATGGGTAACTTTGTCCACCATTTTCAGTTGGGGATCGGGAAATGGACTCTGAGTCGGGTAATCCACCCAATCCTGTGCCACGCCCTGGGGCTGGTAGATCTGGGCATCGGTAATGCCCACCTGATTGGCCAAGGCTTCTTGGGAAAAGAACCCGAAATAGGTATCGCCTTTGTAAACCAGACCCTCCGCCGACCATGTTTCCATGTCATAGTTCTGAATGATCATGCCGCCGGATTGAGAAACACGGGTCATTTTAACCTGCGTCGTCAAAATACCTGTATCAGGACGGACGCGTAAATACGGAGTCGCCGCTCCACCCAGATTTCGGAATTTGAGATCTGTCTCACTGGTCAATGCCGAACCCAAGTAGGCCGCAAGCCAACCGCAAGGTTGCAGGGCCACTTCCAGCAGAACCGCAAACGGCATGGCGCCCTGACGCTCGGCACCGAAGTACCAGGCGTCTTTGGGAATGTCGTACTGGGCTTCGATGACGCCACCCGCTTTGAGGTCCCACGGCTGACACGCTTTGATTGATGTCACACGGTCAAGGAACTTGTAGGGATCACGGGGCAGACGTGCAATTTTACGTTCATCGTCGAAGATTTTGTAACGGTCGCCAAACGCCTCGCTGGGTTTGCCTTCCGCATAGGCCACAATCGAATCGTTGTCATAGATCGGCGTCGCGGCCTGCACTTGAACAGGACAGTTGGCCAAGGGCGAGTCTGATTCCTTCGGTTGCTCGCCCCACATTGCATCCACTCGTTGGCGCGTCAGTCCTGAGAGCTGCACGGACATGTTGGTCATCTGCACCACGTCTTTGCCATCAGCAGACATGAGTGCATCGGCCAGGACATAAGGCATTTGCTCTGGGCCACGGTAGCCGATTTCTTTAATGGTCACTTGGTATTCAACTTTTTGGGTGTCCGCCATGACCTGCCCGCGGCACTTAAGCTGTGAGGCAATATGCTCAATCGGCTCATAGACCACTTCGTCCATTTCTCCCACCCAGCCCATGCGCAACAAGTAAACGCGCAATGTGTGCAAGCAACATTCATACATCAACGTCCCGGGCATCACTGGATCATCACAGAAGTGACAGGTGATGAACCAATCATCGGGATGGATATCCGCCTCGCCGACAATTTCTCCCAAGCCAAACCGCCCGCCCCCGGGAACCAGATCCAAAATACGGTGCACCAAAGACATGCGCCCCGAAGGAATCCCTACGGGTCGTTTCAGATGTAGATCGGCAAAAGCCTCACCAAAGCATGTGACATAATCCCCCTGGCGCAAGGCGTTGATTTGCTCGTCACTATACGATTCACGTTTCAGTGGCACCGGATCTTTCCAATCATCGGGGCGAATCCCAGGGTGCGGTCGCTGATCGATGGTTGAAATGACCACGCCTTGACCGGCATCGAGTTCTTCTTGTGAGAAGAATCCGGCGATCCCTTTACGCATCGTCAGCAAGGGTTGTCCATCCACGGTGCCCTCAAATCCAAAGCGGAAAAGGTAGGTATCCCCTTGCTGGAAGAATTGTTCGATGGTGATGTCGTATCGGATGGTTTTTCCAGCGGCGGGTAACGGCGCTTGGAATGTAATCTCTGCATCAAGCAATCGGTAAACCGAAAGCCCCCCCGTCCTAAAATCAATGCCCAGGTATCCCGAGAGAAATAGGTCAGCCTGGCCTGCTTCGACCGCAATGCAAGTTGGAATACGCCCACCGTCAAGATACCAGGCCCCTGGAAGGACGTCGTGTTCAGTGACAACGCGACCGCTTGTCATGGAACGGGCTTCGCCTTCAAGGGACATGATGCGATCGACAAGCATCAAAGGATCATCGGGCAAGCGCACGCGTGTAGGATGCGAATCGATTGGAGCAAAATCCGGGCCGAACACCCTGCCGATGGAACCGATGGCAAATTCCATACAAGCTTCTCGATCATACAACGGCGCGGGACTCGAGGGTTGCGCGGGTCTAATGGGCTGAGCCGGAGGCATCACCCCCTCAGAGGTTACCGTGGCGCCGCGGGATTGATGCAACAGTTGTATTTGCAGATTAAGGGCTTGCGCCAGGGTGTTTGTAATCTGTGAAGACACGGTCAAATAAGCCTGCTGCGCCTGAGCTTGAGCGATCTGTGTGTTCGTCAATTGTCTGATGACTGGCGTAAAGATGGTTTCAGGTGCGGCCGATAGGCTAACAGGTGCGGGTGAGAATGATTCAACTGGCACGTATTGATTCTCCACAAACGACGGAACGAGCATTGACTCATGCGGGTTGGCGTCTACCGGGAAATGGGCTTGCGGCACTGAAATACGTACAGGCGGTGCTCCGGTTCGCACGGTCACCACACGCTCCGGTAGAACGTCATCCGGAGGCACGGCTACGCCAGCGTAAAGTCGATCCAGATTCACATCAATGCCTTCCGCCACCAACATGGCCAGCACTGATAGAACCAATGTGGATTCATCGCGTCCGGCCACACTGACCGGCTGAGCCACATGGGGTCGACCGTCCAGGATCCGCCCGATCATGCGACTGCATGTTCTCCCGGGTCCCATCTCAATAAAAAGACGCACGCCATTGTGATACGCATCCTCGATGACACGCGTGTAATCGAATGATTCCATGGCCTGATCCGTCACGGAGTCGGCAATGGAATCACGTGTGACTTGGTATCGACCGCCGCGAATGCCGCTGTAATAATCGACCCCCGCCATGGGGTGAGTCTCGAAGAGATGGAGATTGCGATAGGCTTCTGCTACAGGCTTGGCTACCTCACAGTGCACGGTGGTCACGCCCTCGATCACATGCAGTTGACACTCCAGCGCCTCAACGGCGGCTTGCACCTGGGTTTGATCGCCACCAATGACACATTCATCGGGCGTATTGATAATCAGCAAGTAAGCCCTGTCTAATGACTCAAGCACCTGACGCACTTGATCGGCAGGGCGATTGACCACACCCAATTGCCACTGAACGGTTTGATCTTTCTGGAGTGCCCAGGCCCGACGTACCGAATCGCAAGGGCCGGTTAAGTCATGTGTAAAGAGAGTCGAGGCACTCATGCGATCAAACATCAGATCACGTGTTTGCCAGGATCGTGTCGCGAACTGCCCCGCCGTTTCCCCGAGACTGTAACCAATGATCGCATCGGGCGACACCCCATAAGAACGAATCACATCACTGAGCATCGTGCCCAGCCAGACCTGTCCAAAGATGGTATCTTGATGGGATAACGACATCGGATTAATGTCTTTCCAGAACCGTCCCTGAGCAAATTGACTGGCAAATCGATCGTTCTGCTGATCCATCTTTTCAAGAACATCGGGATGCATCAAACCGGCAACGCGTCCCATATCTTGATAATGATTGCCTGAGCCGGGAAAGACGAAAGCCAATGCACCTGCGGCGCCGAGTGGCTCAGGATTATAATAAATATTGGGTCCGCCGATGGCCTGCTTGCTTTGAACGGCATTCAAACCATCTGCAATGAGCGCTCGCAATATACCCAAAGAATCCGCCATCAGAACAAGACGGCGATCATCATCGCCATGTTGCTCACCATGCCACTTGGCCCCAAGGGCCGACAAACTCAATTGGCTCGAAACGGCCAATGCCATAGACAGGTCATGCAGTGAGCGAGCGATCCCCTCTTCGTCTCCCCCGGACAAAACAAACAGCACTTCTTTATTCCGAAAGGGTGAGACGAGTTTGTCCGCGGCTTCCACGGATTTCATCATGACACAGAAACTGTTCCCATCGACACTCATGCCATGCACGCCCATGTAACGGGGACCCTCCACCGCATCATGCAACCAAGGTTGGCATTGGCAAGCCAATTCATACTGAGAGGCCAGCTGAGTAATCGTTTGTTTGGAGCCGGTGCCACGCATCGGCGTCTTAACACGGTGATGCAACATCAGAGCCGCCTTGGCAATGGAGACAAGCCCCGCTGCGGCACCGGTGTGCCCGACATCTGATTTGGCACTGCTCAACATGCAATGCGAATCACTTCCTTGCCACCAGCGCTTCAGGGCTTGGGCTTCACATCGATCTTCAGCGGGAATACCGCTGCCGTGTGTTTCAAAGCAATCGACTTGATTGGGCGTAATGCCTGCTTCTTGCTGCGCCTGAGTGATCGCCTGAACACAAGCGGCCGATGACGGCGCCAGTTTTTCAACGCCCTCGGCGGTGGCATTGCCTAAACCCGAGATGACACTGTAAATGCGATCGCCGTCACGCACCGCATCTTCCTGACGCTTAAGCACCAGGGCGATTGAACCCTCACTGACCACCGAACCATCGGCTTGTTGATCAAATGGCATTGTTTTGTTCTGTGCGGACCAGGGACGACGCTCACCTTGACCGGCGACGGCGCGGACGTCACCCGCCAGATCCACGGCACCTGCCAGTGCCAAGTTGATATCACCCTTGCGTAACATGCGTACGGCGGTTTGCAAAGCATGTAAGCCCGATGTCTCTTCACTCGAAAGCGTAAAGCTCGGCCCACCAATCTTAAACGCGCGTGCCACACGACTGGCGACTATGCTGCCCAAGGACCCCATCGTGCGATTGGCCGTCAGAGGTGGTGAGACTTGATCCTTCAAGTGCGTGATCCAAGCTTCCATTTCCGTATCAGTGAGATTAAGGCCGAGTTGGCCAGCCCAGATTCGAGCCTGATTGCGCATGGTCCATCGCACATGGAAGTTGGTGGTATTGAGGTCCAAGCCTAAGCCGATAAAGACACCGGTGTCCAAACGAGGTCCATCAACATGCAAGAGACCCGCATCGTC
This sequence comes from Planctomycetota bacterium, assembly GCA_022567055.1. GTDB lineage: Bacteria > Planctomycetota > Phycisphaerae > Sedimentisphaerales > Anaerobacaceae > JAIPFM01. The sequence continues at coordinate 5,942 of JADFHU010000054.1, read as the reverse complement.
CAAAGCTTCTGCGGTGGTTTTAAGCATGAGTAGCTGCTGCGGCAAGGACTCTTTGAGTTCCGCCGGTGGAATACGAAATTGGCGGACAGGGAGTTCAATTTGGTCCACCCAGTAACCATGAACATGTTGATCGTTTTGGACACCCCACCAGTTTGACGGAAGAGTCGGCAAGACGTCATCAGCTTGGCCGAGTACACGATTGCGGAATGCTTCGCGTGAATCCCACGGACCGACATGCGCCCCTATCCCGATAATGGCAATATCAGCTTGCGCCGGATTGGATGGTTCGGGGACTTCCACTTGGCCTGGTTTTTGAGAACTCTCATCCCATTGTTCAATGAGCACATGCGCATTGATACCACCAAAGCCAAATGCACTGATAGCGGCTCGTCTTGGATGTTCACTTGGCACTCGCCAAGGTTTGGCTTCACTTAAGACTTCAAAACAAGTTTCATCAATCCCAAGTTTAGACGAGGGTGTTTTAAAGTTGGCGGTGGGTGGAAGGATGCCGTGTTTCATCGCCAGCAAAACTTTGATCAATCCAGCGGAACCCGCGGCGGTTAACAGGTGCCCCACATTGCTCTTGACTGAACCAATCACACAAGGTTGATGGGCCGCGCCCGCTTCTGCCCACATGCTTTTTAAGCTATTAAACTCGACCACATCCCCCACCGGTGTCCCTGTCCCGTGACATTCGACCAGATCCACTGACGCTGGGGACCAGCCCGCTTGGGCATAGGCATCACGCATCGCACGCAACTGTCCTTCGCTGTCGGGGGAAAAGAGACTGCCGCCGATATCATTGGAAAGCCCAATGCCTTCAAGCGTGGCGTAAATATGGTCGCACTCTCGTAGAGCGTCATCCAAACGCTTGAGCACCACAATGCCTGAGCCTTCACCGACTAAAAGACCATCGGCTTTTTGATCAAACGGGCTGCATTGGCCTGATTCAGAGAGTGCGTGCAATGCCGAAAAACCCATCTGTGTGTACAAACAATCCGGACGAGACAAACCCCCCGCAAGCATGGCGTCTGCTCGGCCCGCGACTAATTCATCGGCCGCATATTTGAGTGAATAGAGAGAACTGGCGCAAGCCGCATCCAAAGTCCAGCTGCCGCCACCGAGTCGCAACGCCTTGGCAAGAAGCCCACCGGGCAATCCTGTCACATAGCGATTCAAACTTTCGGTTGGACCCGATGGATCGGTTGAATGGGACGTTCCCAAAACCTGCGCTTCAATATGCCCGCCAATTAATTCGCTGGCGATTTTCGAAGCGGTTTCAGTTGGCAACGCGATATTGCCTATCGCCACACCGATGCGTTGACGATCGATCGCAAACATGTTGGCATCGGCTATTGCCTGTTGCCCGGCCCCCAGAACAATGCGGAACATTGGATCCAGTTGATTCAGTAATTCTGCATCCACATCCAAGTCGGATGAATCCAACTGAAAATCTTCAACAAAACACCCATGGGTCGAATAGACATGATCGTCCGCGGCCGAAGCCCGATAAGCATCTTCGTTGGACAAGACCCAGCGACCTTCAGGCACCGATTGGGTGGCCGATGAGCCACCTTGAATCAGATGCCAGAATTCCTCTAAATTCTGCGAACCTGGGAACACGCCCCCGATACCCACGATCGCAATTCTGGTGGAATGAGCCAATGTCAATCCCTTCGCCCCTTTGTCACACATGACATTTACAATCCCACGATCTTACTGAACCGTTTGGTTCAACAAATAAGGCCTGCGACAAACGGGATCGTCATGCACCAACACTTTGAGCCAGTTGGTTCTGCTTAAAGGCCTGAGCCAGCGAAGCATCGATCACACAGGTGTAACCATCGATTCTCGCGAGCAAATCGCCATCCATTGAATAGAACTCAATCATCGCTTCGACGGCATAGGCGGTTTGCTTGGACACACGAATGACCACGCGAACAGTGTCATTGGGAAAGCTGGAGACGAACTGACGGTAACGCCCTATGCCTGTGGGCAATGAGCCGTTGTCGGTCTGCTGGAAGCTCCAGAGAATCATCATCTGGAAAGCCGCATCCATCGACATGGGATCACCGAGCCAAGCTGAGCGTAAAGGCTGCCTCAACCATTTAGATGGCATTGGCGAGGTCTTCGATTCGGCGACAATACCCGATTCATCACAGGCCGTGACCTTGGTAATTGCCTGCAAGTCTGCACCATGGAACAAATGTTCATCCTGATACAAGTTACCTCGATAGGCGCCACTGCAAACAGGATCGCTTGATCCACGAGCGGGACGCAGTGTTTCAGCCAGAAGAATTTGTGTATGGGCATGCAGTGTCTCACCGCAACGCAGTTCAACCGCCACCCTGTTCTGGCTGTCCATGTTGCCGGTGTAGAGCGCCAACGTCACTTCTTGCTCCGCATCCAGAATCACACCCTTTAAGACCTTCAAGTCATCAAAGCCAGAAAATTTCAATCCGGGGTTGTCATGCATCGCCGCATGCGCCATCCACTCAATCATCAAGGCCATGGGCAGCACGGCCTGGCCCATGATCACATGGCTTTTAAGAACCGGGTAATTGGCCACACTCAGTTTGTCTTCACAAGCCAGATGCAAATTCTGGAATCCTGCCTCTTTTTTGACCGAACCATCTTTTTTCTCAGTGCTTTCCGCTTTAGATTGAGCAGCCCCCGCCCCCGGAGTTTCCGTTTGGTTCATCTTCGGAGCACCCTCGATGGCGCCAAGAATCACAATTTCAACTGCAGGGTTCTGCGTGTTTTCAATTTCGTGCACAAGATACTCCGCTCCTGCTACCAAAGGAATCACACCGACACCTTCTTGGGCAAAGAGTTTCTTGAGCCCCTCATTGACCATGCCACCATCCCATGGTCCCCAGTTGATACTGAGCACACGGCAATCCAAACGCTGGCGCGATTGCTGTTGAGCGATCTTGTTGAGCACTTCATTGGCGGCGGCGTAATCGACCTGGCCTGTGCGACCGAATCGTGCGGTCGACGAGGAGAACAGCACCATGAACTTTAAGGTGTCATCTTTGGTGGCTTTGAGTAAGGCTTCGAGGCCTTCCACTTTGGTGCCATAAACACGATCAAATTGATGGCGGCGTTTGTCTGCAATGAAACGGTCTTCCAAGACACCGGCGCCGTGCACGATGGCTGCGATCGAACCGACCTGTGTCCTTACTTCGCTGATCACCGTCTCCACCGCTTTGGCATCACGAACATCCACGCTTCGATAGATAACTTCCCGGCCCTGGGCCCTAATGCGGCTCAATGTGTCATTGAGCTGACGATTGCCCAACCATTTTCTGCATTGCTCCTGGACTTTTTTAGGCTTGAGCCTGGTGGAACTGTTGGCCATGATGGCTTTTTTGAAACTCATTTCCCCAGAGAGGCCATTCAACCAAGCGGGTTCCTCCACTGGTTCGCCGCTACGTCCCAAAAGCACGATGGTGGCGGGATACTTGCGAGCCAAGGCCACCGCCACTTCCGCCGTCACACCGCGCCCACCACCGGTGACCACAATGGCGTCCCTGGCAGTGATGTTCAAGCCGTCACCTTCGGCGTCACCCACAGGGGCACTGTGTAAGCTCAAGGTGTAACGCGATGACGCCGTTAAACCCACTTCTAGCGGCCCAATGCTAAAGACTTCATCCACAAGCTTCCGAGCCTGGGCTTGGATACTTTCAAAGTCATCGGCAAGATCAATGGCCTTGCATGTGACCTGGGGCCACTCCAGACTGGCTGTTTTTGACAATCCGGCCAAACCACCCAGAAACGGACGGGTGGGACCTGATTCACTCAGTCCAAACTGGCCATCGAGCATCGAGACGGTCGCCAGGATGGCGGGACCTGTTTTGGTTTGTGCTATCAAGTTCGGTCCAACGCGTTGTAGCACGCTGAACGCCGAGCCAATGTATTTGGCATCGGCTTTGGCGGGTGGAATCATAATCAGTGCGCCAAGCGGCTGATCGGTTTTAATCTTTCTTGCATAATCCACCAGCTTGGGTTGGAGCCCTTTGACGCGAAGTAGTTTGCATACTTCTTTGCCAAGACCCTGATAGTCGTCTGTCACCCAGACGGCGGCGCCTTCTTCAAGCGTAATGGGTTGCCCATTCACTTGGGGATCAATGGCAATGGTTTCTAATGTTTGCCGATTCAGATCCTTGTAAGACGATGCCTTGGCTGGAGCTGAATCAGCCGAAGGCTTTCCCGCGGGGGCTGCTTCGACCATCGCTTCGGGAGCGCCTTGTGCGGTCACGGATTCAGTCGATGCGGAAAGATAATCGACAATCTGTTGCAATGTTTGCAAGGCGCCAAGATTTTCTGGTTTAACCGGAGGTGCATCCGGCACTCGCTCCTGCAAGGCTGAAAGAATTTCAACACGCTTGATCGAGTCGATCCCCAGATCGGCATCGAGACTCATATCAAGCTCAAGCATTTCGCGGGGGTAACCGGTTTTTTCTGCGACCACTTCCAGAAGCACTTCACTCATGGCGCTGGTGGGAGTGCCACTTGACACAGAAGCTGACGCAGCAGGTTCCGACGAAACAGGCCCACTTCTTTCAGCCGCACAAAGATACTCAGTGATTTGACGCAATGTTTGCAAGGCACCCACATCTTCGAGTTTCACCAAAGGCAAATTGGGCAGTTTTTCCTGCAACGCTGCAAGGATTTCGTCGCGTCTGATCGAATCAATCCCCAGGTCACCATCCAGCTTCATCTCCAGATCGAGCATTTCGGTGGGATAACCGGTTTTGTCGGCAACCACTTCAAACAAGATGGCTTTGGTTTGATCTGCCTGAGCGGCAGAAACGGCGTCGCGAGCCGGTGCGGCCGCGGGCTGCGGCCCAAGCGCCACAGGTTGTGTCACGACGGGTTGAGTTACCGCGGGCATCACCGGAGCCACTGACGTCACCGGGGCAACGGGTGACGGAGCCACAGGAATAGTGCCACCCAATCCAAGTAACTGCTGTTGTTGAGAAACCAGATTTTGAATGGTCTGACTTGCCGCAGCTTGGCCTTCAAGATATTGACGATGCAGATGAGCGGTTTGTTCTTGCATTTGTTGAAGGGCGAGAATGGATTGCTGCGTGGCAGCCAACGCTTGAGATGCCTGCGCATTTGCAGCAGAGTTAACGTCTGGGGCGTTGTTCATAGGTTGAGCATTCGTTGTAGTCGATTGAACGGATTGTGGGCGAGTCTTTGTCGGAGGCTTCGCTTCACGGGGTTGTTGGTAATTGGCACCGCTGATGGTCACCATCACAGAACGTTTTTTGGGTTTCTTGCTTTCGATGACAAGGGCTTGGCTTGTTGGATCCCATGAGGCAAGATCCACCGTGTGACCTTCGCAAGCCAACTGAGCCAAAAAGAGGCCCAGATCATACACGCCGGACTTGCTGCCTTTGGAATTATCCAGAGCCATGGCGGTAAAGGGCTGATCCGCCAAAATGGCTTTGATCATGCCGGTCAAAACATTACCCGGACCGACTTCCGCGAAGCAACGCATGCCTTGCTGGTACATGGTCCGAATCATTTTGACAAATTCCACAGAACAGGCCAACTGGTTGCCTAGCAGTCGCTGTGCCTCCGATGAATCCGCAGGATAAACATCGCCCGTGGTGTTGGCAAAGACTTGAGGCCGTCCCGCCGCTTCGGAAATCCCAAGTTTGGTGACGAAAGCTTCAAACGGCCCGGCAGCATCAGAAACAAATGAAGTGTGAAATGCCGAAGACACTTTCAGTTCGGTGCCACGATGGCCTGCGGCTTTAAGCAGTCTGCTCGCCCTTTTGATTTCATCCACGTGGCCACTGAGTACGACCTGCGCAGGGGTGTTGTGATTGGCGATGACCAGATCAAGTTTTTGTTCATGGATAAAGGTGGCCAGTTCGTCGCGATCCATGGCGGCAGCAAGCATACCGCCGTCTGACGACTGCTCACTC
>JADFHU010000630.1 GCA_022567055.1 Planctomycetota bacterium | reverse complement strand
ATATTGTGGGCATTGGGCTTGGTGTAGGTCAACCACTGCGAATCGCCGGACCAGCGAAAGGCGCGGGGCACACCCGTACGCCAGCCACTAATGTCGACGCGGTCGAAGAGACGCAGCGAATGGTCGTTCACATCAAAGAGATAGAAGCGATCCTCATGATCCGTGATCACCATCCACTGGGCGTCCGGAGACCAGACGGGTTGATAGCGATAACCGGCGCCCATCTCGGTCACCGTTTCAGGCGTACCCGTCCCGTCGGCTGCCCGCAATACCAGCTCATTCTCGCCGGACGCGTCTGAGAAATAAGTGATCCACTTTCCATCCGGGCTCCAGGAAGGCTCCCGTTCTGCCGTGCCGCTGGTGCGGGTCAGATTCCGGGGCGTGCCCTTCTGCGCCGGCAGAGACCAGATGTCCCCCCGGGCTTGAACCAACACTCGTTTGGCCTGCGGAGAGAGATGCCAGTCTGTCACTCGCCCAGTGACATCTCTGCGAATGGGTCGCAACCGGGGACGCGCCCCGGGAACCGAAATGGTCACGGGCGAGGCCTGCTCTTGGACCAGATTCAGCAGATAGAGGCGGCCGTTGTACTCGAAGATGATCTCTCCCTGCCCCTGAGGCCCCGGGCCGTTGGAAGGCCACTTCACATCATAGTTCTTGAAGTGGGTGACCTGGGCCCGTGTCTCGGTCTCCAGATCGTAGCGCCAGATGTTGAGCCGATGCGCCGGGCCGGCATCAGAGAGATAGTAGACCTGCTTGCCCTGCCACATGGGTAGGGTGTCGGTCCCCTCCCAATCCGTGATCTTCTTGGAGGTATGCTCGGTCAAATGAAAGAGCCAGATATCCGCGGCCAAACCGCCCCGATACCTTTTCCAGGTGCGAAAATCCCGGTTGCGGGGCGTATAGGCCAACCACTGCCCATCCCCTGATATCACACCGAATCCTCCATAGGGCACCGGCAGACGCTCGGGCAGACCACCGGCCTGAGGCACGGTGAAGAGCTGTGTGTGTCGGCCCAATCCCCCCAGACCACTCATGGCGAAAACGAGCTGATCGTCGAAAGACCAGTCGCAGAGCCGCTCTCCGCTGGTATGAAAGGTCACCCGCCGAGGGATTCCCCCCTCAACAGGCACCGTGTAAATGTCATTGTTGCCGTCGTAGTTGCCGCTAAAAGCAATGGTGCGTCCATCGGGGCTGAAGCGAGGAAAGGACTCCCCCCCCGGCGGGCTGGCCAGCGGAGACGCGATGCCGCCGCCCCGCGGGGCGACCCAGATGTCGTCGGCATAGACGAAAGTGATTTGGGTCGCACTCACGTCGGGATAGCGCATCATGCCCCCATGGGGCTCAATGGCCGCTACCGATACAGAGCCGTCCAGGCGCAGCAACGCCACGACGGCGAAGAGCAAGGAAAGCTTCGATAAACGAGTGATCATCAGTGGCCTCCAACTGTTATGCTTCTTGTTGTCCTCCCCAAACTCCATGCTATAACCATGTTACTGCAGTTTGTTTCGCCTTGCAATGAGTTGGCGTAGGGCCGTGGTCGGGGACCAGTAATCAGTGATAGGTAATCGGTGATCGCCACGACGGCAGGGCTCCAATTCCCAACCCCTGTGGCCTAGTATCGGTCGGTCGACTGATTCGCTTGACAGCAAAGCAAGAGCAGGCCCCTGGCCGCGAGTCTCAGGTCCTGGTACACTGCGGCCGGAAAAAACCTGTGTCAAAATCAGGAGACCGTGCCCCATGAAGAAGCAGCAACGCATCTTGCTGATCGCTCTTACCGCCGCACTCTCAATCGGATGGGGCAACGGTTTATACGCCCCTCCTTCCGCCGCTCGAGCGGAGGAGCCCGGCAACACGGACCTAGAGCGTTTCCTGCCCAACAACGGCAACAGTGTCTACCCGGCCATTGGACTCCTGCGCCAATGGCCCCCCGAAGGCCCCAAGGAGCTGTGGCGGACCGAGATCGGTTGGGGTAAGAGTGCCGTAGTAGAGGCCAATGGCCTCGCCTTCACCGCCACGCAGACCGACAAGAAGCAGTGGGCCATCGCTCTTGATCCCTCCACCGGCGCGATCCGCTGGAAACGAGAACTCTACCCCAAGGAGAACCGTCATTTTGCCCGAGGTCCCGTCACCTCACCGGTCGTCGATGGTAACCGCGTCTACTTCGTCGCCTACGCCACCGACAAAGATGTCTGGGACATGCACTGTCCCCTCGTCTGTTTCAACATGGAAGGGTCGGAACTCTGGCGGCTCGATGAAACGCTATGGGCCACCGAGGCGTCTACGCCCCTCATCGTAGGGGACACGCTCTTCCTGGGTACCGACAACCCCGACCGCGTCGTGGCAGCCGCCTTGGACAAACACACCGGGGCGATCCGCTGGACCACCCAGTCAGGCGGAGACCACAAGAAAGAGCTGGCGGCGCCCTCTTCTGTGACCTACCAAGTCGTAGAGGGCATCCCGCAGATCATCCTCGCCACCTATGGAACGCGCGAGATCGTAGGCCTGCACGCAGACAGCGGGACCATCATGTGGCGCTACGCCTATCCCGCCAAGTTTAGCGTCGGACTGGTCAGTTCACCCGTAGCGATCGGATCCCGGCTCTTTCTCTGCGCAGGAGAAGGCTCCGGCAAGAATTTCTCCACCTGCCTGCAGATGCGGGCCGTCGACGGCAAATTGACCTATGAGGAACTCTACTTCAGCACAGAGCTACAGACCAACAACTACAATACCGTGGCCATCTACCAGGACGCCGTCTTCGGCTTCGGTGGTCTCGGCGCCGCCGGCTTCCTGCACTGCACCAATCTCAGCGACGGCCGCCTCCTGTGGAAAGAGGAAACCAAGGACTGGTCCAAGGATCAACAACTGATCATCGCGGACGGGCTGCTCATCGCCCTGACCAGGCAAGAAGACCTGGTTCTGGCAAGCGCCAGCCGCGACGGCTACGAAGAAATCAGTCGCGTGTCACTCAACCTGGAATTGGGCCGTCCGCAACAACCCACCCTCGCCAACGGCCGGCTTTACATCCGCGGGAACAGGACAGTGGCTTGCTTCCAGATCGTGCCCTGAGATAGCGCCCAGCGACGCCCCCCCTGCCTCTCCCTGGGAGCCGACGCAGTAGCAACAGCGCCTCCTGGCAGCATGGGTAACTAGAAGTCATCAGTTCCGAGCCGAAACTAAGTTTCCGAACAAGTGTCCGTCCCTTACTAATGCTCTTGCGCAGTCATGACGACTTGCGGAGCACCCAGATCGGCATCGGGTGGAATCGCAAAGGCACCCGCGTGAACCCAGCGTCGTGTGCCGTCGTAGCCGCCGCGAACGACAGTGTGTTCGATCTCGAATCCAAACGACTTGCTCGACTCCTTCCGAGGGGCGGTGGCCTGTCGCAAGACCTCTTCAAAGATGACGTTTCCAATGCGGTACTTCTTCCAGTCTTTGTAGTCAAAGTGCCACCATTCGTACTCGTAGATGGTAAAGCCCTCCGCCTCCATCGTGCGACGCAGTAACTCGCGATACCACCGCTGCCGGGATGTGCCGCCCGGATAAGAAGGAAACGACCGTGGTGAGAATTCATCGTAGCCTGCGACCATCTGAATGGGTTTGTCCGTCGAAAGTTCATACAACGTCAAGTCAACGGCGCAACCTCGATTGTGTCGTGAACCGTCGGCCGGGTTGGCGACGAAGTCCTTTAACTTTGCCGGTGTCGCGTCCCAAAACATCTTGGTAACGTGCCACGGGCGATAGGCATCATGAATCAACATGCCCAAGCCCCGTTTCTTGAGTCGTTGATGCGCGCGCACGACCGCCTCGGCCGCAGGCCG
>JADFHU010000629.1 GCA_022567055.1 Planctomycetota bacterium | reverse complement strand
GCCAAGGTTCGTTTTGCCGTGTCGACCTGCTGTTTGAGTCGAGTGCGCTTGGATTGCATCGATATCAACTTGCGGCCGATCTGATCGGCGCGCTTGTAGCGCGAGACATCGTCGAAGGCCGGTCCTGAAATAATCAGGGGGGTCCGGGCCTCGTCGATCAGGATGGAGTCGACCTCGTCGATAATCGCATAGTCCAGCGGGCCCTGGGCCATCTGCTCGAGCGAGATCTTCATGTTGTCGCGCAGGTAGTCGAAGCCGAACTCGTTGTTGGTGCCGTAGGTGATGTCACAGGCGTACTGCGCCTTCCGCTCGTCCCCCGCGCTGTCCATGTCCGCCTGGATGGCCCCGACGGTCAGTCCCAGGGCCTCGTAGACTGGAGACATCCACTCCGCGTCGCGGCTGGCCAAGTAATCATTGACGGTGACCACGTGGATTTTTTTTCCGTTGAGGTGCGCGAGATAGGCTGCCAGGGTGGCCGCCAGGGTCTTGCCCTCCCCGGTGGCCATCTCGGCGATATTCCCCTGGAAGAGGACATGTCCACCGATGAGCTGCACGTCGAAATGGCGCATTTCCACGTTACGGCGGGCGGACTCTCGAACCACCGCAAAGACCTCGGGCAACATCTGCTCCGGCTTCGTTCCCGAGGCGATTCTCTCTTGGAATTCAAGGGTCTTGTTCTTCAGCGCCTCGTCGTCGAGCGCCATCATCCGCTCCTCGAATGCGCCGGCTTCGAGAGCGGTCGTCATGTAGCCCTTGATGACCCGTTCGTTGCGGGAGCCGAAGACCTTGACCAGGGTCTTGCTTATCTGCTTGAGCATTGACGTCCTGTCTTCATAAAGGATCCGCTAGTGATCTGTCGTATCTCTGCTCGGTCCCAAGCTGGGATTCGGCCGGCCCCGTGGCACTCCGGCCGGGGCTATTCCTTGACGCGTGTGACGTATTCGCCCGTTCGGGTGTCGATCCGAATGAGTTCCCCGAGTTTGATGAAGGGAGGTACTTGCACGGTGAGTCCGGTTTCCAGGATGGCGGGCTTGTATTGGTTGGTGGCCGTGGCCCCTTTGATCTCAGGCGCTGTGTCCGTCACTTCCAAATCCACTGTGTTGGGCAGTGTGATGACCACAGGCTTTCCCTCATAGAGACTGACCTGAAGCTGTGTATTGGGCTTCAAATACTTGGGGCCATCTCCGAAGGCATCGTCCCCCAAAGAGATCTGGTCAAAGGTGTCGCAGTCCATGAGCACGTGTTCATCTCCCGAGGAATAGAGGTATTCGTAGGTGCGCTTGTCTAGGTAGGCTTCTTCCACCATCTCCTCGGCGCGCAGACGCACGTTCTGTATCGATCCGTCGATGAGGCCCTTTAGTTTGGTCTGGTAGACGGCACCGCCTTTCCCTAGTTTTACATGCTGATAGTCGACGATTACATATAGTTTACCATCTATGGAGATGGTCTGCCCCTTCTTCATTTCAGATGCTCTCATGTCTTCTCCGGGACAGCCGCTACGCGAACAAGGGACGCCCAGTCCCTACTTTGCAATTAAGTCGGCAGTATCCCGCACGCGACTAAAAAAGTCAAGCAGACACCGGGCACGGACTACAGACCCACGGACCTACAGACCCACAGATCACCGCTTCCCCCGCGACCCTTAGGGGAGGCACATTTTTTCGGAAAACGCTTGCAAGATACCCTGCGGTCCCTATACTCTGTCAACTCCTGCGGGTGTAGCTCAGTGGTAGAGCGTCACGTTGCCAACGTGAATGTCGTGGGTTCGAATCTCATCACCCGCTTTGAGCATTCCAACGAAACTGGCGTGCTATCCGAAGTCTGCAGGGTTTTGTTTGAGTGTCTTGAGTGTGCCAAGGATGGGCCCTCCACGCGGGAGTCGCGTTGCGAGAGGCTTATAGTATCGGTGAGGTACCGGCTAGCTTGTAGTTCTGGCGTTGGTCGCCGATATGGTTGAATCTGCACCGGAAATGGGTGCGGGGGCAATATATTAGACGACCTGGCCAAAGGGACTAAACCTTAGGGCTTTTTTTTTGGGCTAGCGATGATGGGCTGTGTCGCCGAAGCCGTGCAGCCACATGGACCAACTCGTTATCACTGTCTTCACAGAGGAGCGCAGAAATGGGCCAAGAGAAAGACGACACGATACCTCAGCGGGAAGTTTCGATCGAGGACATCGGGCCTTGTAAGAAAAAAGTGATTGTTCAGATTCCGCAGAGGACCATTCAGACCGCCCGGGATGAGCAATACAGGACCCTGCAGAAGGATGCAGTCGTCCCGGGCTTCCGCAAGGGCAGGGCTCCCCGACGTCTGCTTTAAAAGCGATTCGGGAAGGAGACATCTGATCAGATCAAGCTTAAGCTGCTGGCAGAGGCCTGCGATGGGGCGATCAAGGACAACGACCTGCACCTTTTTGGTGAGCCGGACATCGATCCCGAAGGGGTTGAGCTGCCGGCGGAAGGGAAGATGCGGATCGAATTCGAGGTTGAAGTCTGGCCGGAGTTCGAATTGCCCCCGCTTGAGGGGATCCCCGTGACCAAGCCAGAGCTGAACGTTACCGAGGCGGAGGTCGATGGCGAGCTGGAGCAGTTGAGACGCGTGTCGGGCGTGTGGGCCCCGCGGGAAGATGAGCCCTGTGTGGAAGAGGACCGTATCCTGGCCGATGTGGTCATGAAGATTGAGGATGTCGAGGAAGAGGAGAAACTGGATAATACGGAAGTCTATTGCCGCAAGAGCGGGTTCGTGGGAGCCATCCCGGTGGAGACGCTCGACAAAGTCCTGGTCGGCACTAAATCGGGGGACAGTCGGGAGATCAGCGTTGAGGTCCCCGAGACCTATTTTCGTGAGGCGTATCGCGGGAAGAAGATCGATATCAAGATCCAAGTGAAGGAAGTGAAGCAACTGAAGCTGGCGGAACTCGACAAGGCGTTTCTGGACCGTTTCGATGCCGAGAGTGAGAGCGATCTTCGTACAAAAATCCATGATACGCTGGAGGGTCGTCTGGAGAATCAGGCTCGTACGGCGATGGCCGAGCAAGTCTACCGCTATCTGCTCGAGCAGGCCAATTTTGATCTTCCCCTGGATGTGGTGGCTCAGCAGGCCTCTACGGTCCTGCAGCGGCAGCGTATTCGGCTGCTGAATCAGGGCCTAAGCCAGGAGAAGATTCAATCGCGAATGGAATCCCTCCAGGCCAGCACTGCCGAGCAGGCCAAAGAACAGCTTAAGACCTTCTTTGTGATAGACAAGGTATGCGACGCCCTGGACATCAAAGTGAGCGATGAAGAGATCAACGGCAGCATCGCGCAATTGGCGATTCAGCGCGGTCAGCGTCCCGAACGTATGAAAGAGCAGATGGAACGTGACGGATCATTGAGCCAATTTAAGCTGGAGATTCGTCAGAACAAATGTATCGCGAAGCTGCTGGAGTCCGCTCATATCACCGACGGCAGCTCTGCAAAAAAAGCGGATAAAACCCTAAAAGAGAAGAAAACTGCGGGTAAGAAAACGACGAAGAAATCTGCAAAGAAGTCCGCGAAAACATCGGCGGCCGATGCGTCCGCAACGTAGGAATTCGACCAACCTAGGAGATCCGCTCATCACGGCCATGGCGACCGGTTGCAGCCGGTTGACGATACACCATATGGTTATTGGGGAATATTCGATGAATAGTGAGCAGTTCGAGCGAGGGCCTGTCCGCGACAGTGGGCCCTACAGTCAATACGGCGAGTATCAGCGGTATCGCCAGATGAGTCTGGATGACATGCTTCTGGAGAACCGCATTGTGTTTCTTATTGGCGAAATCAACTATGCCCGGGCTGCC
>JADFHU010000628.1 GCA_022567055.1 Planctomycetota bacterium | reverse complement strand
GCGGGGGCGATGCCGATTGGTGCCAGTGGTATTTCGATGCGTTCGTTGGTGGAGCGGCGATGGGTTACGGCTATGTTCAGGCCGGGCAGGAGAATTCGTTTACGTGGAGGAAGATGGGCAAGGGATTTGAGATTCAAATGCCAATGATCGCCCGGTTGCTTAAAGAGGGGAAGGTAAGGGTGCAAACTCTTGCTGAGACTGGTAAATGGTTTAAGGATAAGTATAAGGTTACTCCGCCGACTTCGGTTACGGTATTGAAGGACCACTCAAAGAAGAACCTGAAGACGGTGTGGTTTAACTCGCGGTTCTACCGGGCTAATCTGCTTTGGGAGGATGGGACGATGCGCTTTAGGGATATTCATCTCTTTGATGAGAGTGTTGCGTCGGATTATCTCACAAAACCAGGCACCTCAAACAAGTGTAATTATTATACCCTGCCTGTCGTTGACGGATTTCGCTGGAGTTCTTCGCAGACTGTTGCGGGCCTCCGGTTAAAATCTGTCGGCGGACTGGAGATAAAGGGAGGCGTACCGACTGTTGATGACAGCACTGAAGGCGAACTAACGGTGCGATGGCCGACTCGTTCACCCGAGGGAGAGATCGTCATAACATTTAATGAAACGTCCACAAGCATTTCGACTGAGGGCAGCGTTAAAAACAACTGGTTCTTCGAATTATCCAGTGATGAAAAGGCGAAGCTGCCTTTTGTGAAAATAGATCGCAAAAAATTATCGTGTCATTATGAGAACGCCCCTTATTCCATATCAGCGATACAAGGGGTATTTACAAACGAACCAGGCACCGGTTTGCGAATCATGCCAGAGGATAATCGCATTGTTTTGGATTTCTCAATAAGGTGATGGTTGGAAATAAGAAAGGAAGTTCCCGATCAATAGACGCAAAGGAGAAGAAATGAATACGGGTTCACTTTTGGCAACACTGGCAGTGACTGTGATGACAGTGACAACCTGGGGACAAACACTTGCGGCGGAAGACATCAGGGTGTTCATATTCGCAGGACAATCCAACATGGAGGGCGCGGATACGAACCAGGATGAAGTCGGCAGACACCCGCCGTTTAAGGGAACGATGAAGCCACAAGACGATGTGCTCTACTCGTATAACCTCGGACGTGACAGCAAGTCAAACGGCTGGACGGACCTGCAGCCGGTGAAAGGGAAATTCGGTCCGGAGATCACCTTTGCCAGAAGCCTTAAGAGACAGGTGGACTATCCAATCGCGATCATCAAGGATGCCTGGGGTGGAACCACACTGGTGAACGATTGGGATCCCGACGGCGGCGATGAGAAAAGCAAAAAACTGTATTCCAGACTGATCAGTCAGGTACACGAACGACTCGCGGAATTGAAAACCCAGGGCAAGAGATACCGCATCGAAGCCATGATGTGGCATCAGGGCGAGAACGACATGTTTCACCGTGAAGGGAAGCTCACCTATGAGAAGAATCTGACAAGTTTCATCGCCCGAATTCGCAAAGACCTGCAGGTCCCGAGGCTGAAATTCTTTGTCGGTGAGATCAGCAACAAAGGCGTCTGGGGCATGGACAACCGCGCCAATGTCGCGAAGATCTGTGTGCAACAAAAGGCGGTTGTGGCTGCTGACCTCGAGGTATATTTCGTGCCGACCTCTCATCTCGGCTTCAAAGTCGGCCGTCCTGTTGGCCTGCATTACCATTTTGGTACCCTTGGCCAGCTACAGCACGGCGAAGCATATGCTAATCACTTTCTCGCCGCCACCGGGAAAGCCGCCACACCCAAAGATCGCAGCCTGTCCAGATCCGACATGCCCAAGACGAAGGCAGTGAAACTCTTCGTCCTTGGTGGCCAACGCAACATGGAAGGAGAAGAGGCCTATGTCGCCGAGATCAAGCAGTTTCCGCACTACGCTAATCTGCTGAAGAATCAGAAGGTATTGTATCAGTATTCTCTGGGCAATGTCACATCGTCCCGGACCTGGGAACCGCTCGGCATCGTCAATTATCTCGGCGATTTCGGACCGGAATTGAGCTTCGGCCGTGCCATGCGGAAATACCTGAACCGGTCGAAGGGGTTGGCGATCTACAAGTTTACCCATAGTGGAGCCCAATCCCTCGATTGGCTTCCGGAAGGCTCCGAGGAGAAACATCGCGACTTATATGAGAAATGGATTGACGGCATTAAGAGGTGTCGAGAGGACCTGATCGAGCTTGGATACCAGTGCGAAATACCGGCGATCTTCTGGCATTGCGGCGAGAATGACCGGGCTCTGGGCTGGATGGCCAACAAATACGCCGACCGCTTGAAGATCTTCATCGATGCGACACGTCGCGACCTCGAGCTGCCCAACCTCAAGTGGATCATCACGGAGCAACCCATCCTTCCGCCAAGTTTTGCGGGAAAGCGGCAGCTGTATGACGTCAACCAAGACCTCGAGGCCATGGCCACCGCCGACCCGAACATACGGTTCGTGGAGACCTCTCATCTGCCTCATCACCTAGTCCTGTTTGGAACGGAGGGTATCCTGTTGCTGGGTGATGAAATGGCTCAAACCTGGTCGACAATGGCAGACAACCCATGACCACCCCCGGGGATCGAGTCAGCGACAGACACGTTCGGCCTTTTGACCGTATACGGCAGGCCAGTGTGACGGTACGAGTGCGGCTGAATGGAGGGATAGTCATTTTATTGCGGATAATCCTGGCTTATATAATGTTCGGCACTGGCACAATTGCCTGGAAGAAGGCCGACAGATTGCACTGTCGTACGAATCAGTAGCCCTGAAACTGAAATTCCTCCTATAAAGAAAAGGTCGAATGCCATGAAAAGAAGTGTCTTTGGGTTGTGGCTGAGCATCACCCTGCTGAGTATCACCGGCGATGCAGTCTGGGCAACTCCGACAGATCCGGTGACTCGAATGAAGAGTTGGCAACATCATGTGAAGCTCAAGAACGAATCGGTTTTTAGAGACCTGAAATGGCGTACGGTTGGTCCCCGGTTTATTGGCGGCAGAATCGAAAGTATCGCTGTGCCTGCCGGCAACAATTACACAATCTATGTCGGTGTCGGCTCGGGAAACATCTGGAAGACAATCAATAACGGCGTGACATGGGAACCTATTTTTGAAAATGAATCCACTTTTACGATCGGAGAAATATCCATTTGCCCATCAGATCCCGATACACTCTGGGTGGGAACAGGCGAAGTTCTCATGGCCAGAAGCTCTTATGCAGGCACGGGTGTATTCAAATCCACCGATGCCGGCAAAACCTGGCGGAACATGGGCTTGCACGATACGCACCACATCGGCAGAGTTCTTATCGATCCCAAGAATCCGGACGTAGTGTACGTGGCGGCCATAGGACACAATTTCAGCTATAACGAGCAAAGAGGCTTATTTAAGACCAGCGACGGAGGAAAAACCTGGGAGAAGAGTCTTTATATAAGCGACAAAATTGGTGTCATCGACGTTGAAATGGATCCTCGAGATAGCAATACACTGTATGCGGCAACATGGGAACGAAGCAGGAGAGCTTGGGGTCATACGGTTTGTGGAGCCGATAGCGCTATTTATAAATCCACTAACGCGGGACGTTCATGGAAAAGGATCACCGACGGTTTTATCACGGGAGAATATGTGGGCCGGATAACCATTGAAGTATCCGCCTCCAATCCTGATGTCCTCTATGCCCTGGTGGATAGTCACCGACCACCCGCAGAGCGGGGGGCCTGAAAAAGCCCCCTAGAAGGGGGCGTTAACGTAGGAAAGCCCCGCTGGGGCTGTTGTTAGTGTTTACTCCATGTCCAGATACATCTGGCCACTGTCG
>JADFHU010000627.1 GCA_022567055.1 Planctomycetota bacterium | reverse complement strand
CGGCACCCCAGCGATTGGGTCTTCGCAGAGATGCATCCCTTGGACCCGCCCACGACCTTCGATCTGGACCTCACAGCGGTTCAAACCGCGCAGGGATGGGCCCCAGTAACCGGCATCCTCCCCGTCTATGTTAACGATTCGGCCACGTTTCTAGAGGTGGGCGATTCGGTCTTGATGTACTGTTGGCTCAGTCCCATTCGGGCCGTGTCCAACCCGGGCCAATTCGACCTATCCCGCCACCTTGCTCGACGCAACATCTTCATCAGTGCCTCCCTCAAGTCGGCTCAGAGCATCGAACGACTCCCGAAGATACCCGGACACAGACTCGCGGCCACCCTAGCACGCTGGCGCCAGCGAGCCCTGGTCGCCTTGACGGAACATGTCCCCCCCGACGAACCGGCGGGTGGTCTGATTCAGGCGCTGATACTGGGCTCGCGTCAGGGTGTGACGAATGAGGTGCACGGGGCGTTCGAAGAAACGGGGTTGCTCCACCTCCTCAGCCTCTCAGGCATGCACATGGGCATCCTATTCGGCCTGGTCTGGTGGCTCTGTCAGTGGGCCGGTCTGTTGAAGCGGGGACGGGCGCTGGTGTGCGCCCTGGTGATCGCTCTCTTCGTGCTGATGGTCCCGGGGCGTCCTCCCACCCTACGGGCGGCGACGATCTGCTGGACCCTCTGTCTCGCCATCGGCCTGCGCCGTTTCCCCCATCCCATCAACGCCCTTTCGCTGGCGGCCATCTTACTCTTGCTGGTCCGTCCCACGCAGATGTATGAAGCGGGCTGGCAACTCTCCTTTACCTGCGTCCTGGGCATCCTCGTGATATCTCCCCGCATGCAGGCGCGGCTGTCCCGGATTCTCGATCCCATGAGGGGTCCCCCGGTCGTCCTGTGGACTCTTCGCAGGGTGACTTCCCTCCTCGCAATCGGCCTCGGTGCCTGGCTGGGCGGGCTGGGTGTGCTCATCTTTCATTTTCATAGCATGACCCTGTGGTCTGCCCTCTGGACACTGCTTGCCCTGCCCTTCGTGACGCTGATCTTGGCTCTGGGCTTTTTGAAGCTGGTCCTCGCCCTGCTGATCCCGGCATCAGGCTGGATGCTAGGCCCCTGCCTCTATGGGGTCGCCAAGCTCCTGATCGGCCTGGTCTCATTGCTGGCCGAAATCCCACCCGGTGTGCTGACGCTGGGAAAGACTCCCCTGGGGATGATCATGGGCTACTATGGCGTCCTCATGGCAGCAACGTTCCTCCACCCTCGACGGAGACCGGTACTGAAGTCGGCGTTCTGTTGGGCCGGCGTAGCCTGTCTCGTGGCGGGCACGACTCTGTTTCGCAATGAACGCGCCACTCCCGCGTCGCTCGTCTTTACATGCTTGGATGTGGGTCACGGGCTGGCCCAGGTGGCGCAGATCCCGGGATATGGCACCCTGCTAATCGATACCGGTTCTCTCTATCAGACCAACGTGGGACAACGCATCGTCAAGCCCTTCTTGCGTTATCAGGGCATCGGCCGCTTGCGGGCGATCATTCTGAGTCACAGCGATTCCGACCACATCAACGGTGTCCCGGAGTTGGTCGATCGGGATTCGGTGCAGATCCTCTGGGCCAACCGCCATCTCTTGGAGCAGACCTCCGAGTGGGGCCCGGCACTGACGCTCTCGAACTTCCTGGAAGGTCAAGGTCGACCTCTGCAGTTGTTACCGCCACGGATAGACGCGGGCCCGGCCCTGATAGACATCCTCTGGCCGCCCTCGGAGCTTCCCCGGGACATCGAGGCCAGTGACAACAATCGGTCCGTGGTGGCCCGGATCGAATTTGCGGGAAGGTCGATCATGATCTGCTCGGACATCGAGCGGGCCGCGCAGCGCGCGCTCCTCGAGAACCATCCCGAACTCCGGGCAGACGTGATCATCTCCCCTCACCATGGCTCCAAGAAGACGCTCGATCCCAGCTTTCTGGCACGGTTGCAGCCGCAGATCGTCATCACCAGCTGCGCACGCTCTCAGTATGACCAGCAACGGGTCATGGACCCGGTGCCGAACACCTATTACACGGCGAAAGACGGCGCTATCACGGTAAGCATCGCGCCAGACGGCGAGATTGAGGTGTCGACATGGATTGGAAAGGCAGTGGCTAGTGTCGAACTCTACCCAAAGCGCTATCCGTTGACTAAACGTCAGCGGCGACACTAACCTCTGAAGTAGCATGCGTAGAATTGGCCCTGGGACTGTCCCTTTAGCGGAGCGAGATTGCGGTTGGGTGCCAGGGAAAAGAGCAATGATGACTTTACGGTGGACCCTGAGAGCTTTGCTTTAACCTGCGTAGCGGGGACTGTCCCAGTTTCCGAATTAATTGTGCTTGAGCAGTGAGAGCAATCTATAGCACCGCCTGGTTGGACCTTTTTCTCTTGCTGCCTTGCGAGGCTTTTCGCGATTGACATAGTGCCCGAGAGGCGGCGCCATTCCTCATTCAGAATCCTCGACCACAATTCTCGTAATAGTCACTTTCCTTCTCCCCACGCGTAACCTTTCTCTGCGTTTCCGGTAGGTAAGACCAGTGAATTGGAAGTCAACCGAAACGAAGAACCGAAACGAAGAAAAGGAGCACGAAAATGAAAACTCAACACCACACCCAGAACTCGAATGCCCGGAGCACGCTTGTGAAGACGCACACTCCATCGACCTTCCCCGCTGGCATGAGCCAGATAGGGAAAACTTCCCTTATCAAGAGAGCCCTATGCCTGGGATTGTGCATGGCGATAACGGCTCCGTCGTTCGCCCAGTCAGGTGTTACGTTCACCCGAATCACCTCTGGCGACCTGGTGACCGACATGACGATCACGGCCGGGGCCGCCGTGCTGGACTACGACAATGACGGCGACCTGGACCTCTACACGGCGAATGAAATGGAGAAGAACAACCTGTATCGTAACGACGGCGGAGGCGTGTTCACTCGGATCGCTGGTCCTCAGAACTCTGAGAGCCAGGGCACGGGTAGACGTCGATCTATTCCTGAGGAGACCGTACAGGACACGATTATCCACGTAGGGAGCCTCATCACCGATTTCGGCGACTCGGAATCAGCCACCGTCGTCGACTACGACAATGACGGGTTTCAGGACATCTATGTCGCCAATCAGGGAGGACGAAACTTCCTCTATCGCAATCTGGGCAACGGCACCTTCGAGCGGATCATGGATACGCCGATTGCGACTGATGTGGCCAATGCAACGGATTCGGTCTGGGCGGACGCGGACAACGACGGCTGGCTCGACGTCTTCGTCCTGAATCGATACAGCAAAGACGCCTTCTACTGGAGTGATGGCGCCGGTGGCTTCATCCCTGCGGACCCCGCACACCCGCTCGCGAATATCACAAACTCGGAGGAATACACGGGCTTGTGGTTCGATTACGACAATGACAACGACTCCGACCTATACGTCCTCACGCGAAACGCTCCTGATGTCCTCCTCGAGAATGACGGCACGGGTGCCTTCACCAGAGTGATCAAAGACAGTTCCCTCGCGGTGATCCCCTTCCTAACGGGAGGCTTCTCCCTCTCGGCGAATGCCGGCGACTACGACAACGACGGCGATCTGGACCTCTACGTGGGACACCTGGGTATTAACGATCTCTTCATCAACACGGGTGGCGGCGTGTTCGAACGTGCCCCCAGGACACTGGGAGGTATCAACGAGGGAGACTGGATCACTGCGGGCGCCATGTGGGGAGACTATGACAACGACGGCTTCCTGGACCTGGTGAGCGTGAACCACAGCGACCAGAGAAACCGCCTCTTCCGCAACAATGGGGATGGCACCTTCGAGGAG
>JADFHU010000053.1 GCA_022567055.1 Planctomycetota bacterium | reverse complement strand
CCCGTCGGCCTTGCGTATTTACCGCAGCCTTTACGAGCAAGTTCCGAACAACCAACTTTACTACCAGGGCGTGAAGCGGAATCTGCTTCGCCTCAAGAGCTTCGAAGAGCTTATCGGTATCATCGAATTCCAAATTAGAAATTCAGAGGACGTGAAGTTCCCCGCGGATTTGGGCAATGTCTACTACCGAAAAGGGGATCAGGAGCGGGCGTTCGACATTTGGACTTCGCTGCTAAATAACTATCCCCGGAATAAGGCGGTCTATCCCTACGTCTCCAGCGCTATGCTCAGCAATCGACTATATGATGAAGCCATCGAGGTATACAAAACGGCGCGGCGCCAGCTCGATGATCCCTTGCTGTTCGTCTACGAGCTGGCAAATATTTACGTGATTAGGCTGAACTACCGGGAAGCCACTTTGGAGTACCTGCGCTACCTGGAAAGCAGTGGCGTCGCTGCGCGCCTGACCCAAGGTTTAGTTAACCGAAGGCGTGATATTCCACAAAGACCGGGTACGGCAATCCAATGGACATGAGCGGCAACATGAACGATCACCAAGCAGCTGCTTTGCTGGCTGACGATGCAGAGACTGGCAAAGTGGTCCAAACCGAATCCTTCCAGCAGGGTCGCATCTTCCGCCGAGGACTGGAGCGTGACGACCGCCTCCTGATTGCTGGCAATCTGTTTGTCTTGCCGCAGGCCTTCCAGGGTGCGGAGCGTCTGCTCTCGCAATCTCAGCAGCGTGTCCCAGCGCGCCTCATCGACATCCGTCCCGATCGCAGGATCGACTTCAGGCAGGAGGGCTAGGTGCACGCTGTCACAGGCCTGAGATCGGTGTGACAGGGCGGCCCAGGCCTCTTCACAGGTATGGACGAGGATCGGGGCCAGCAGGCGGATGAGCGCGTCGAGGATCTGAGCCATGGCCGTCTGTGCGCCGCGCCGCGAGAGGCTCCGCCGGCCGTCGCAGTACAGGCGATCCTTCAGGACGTCCATGTAGATATTGCTCATCTCCACGGTGCAGAAGGTGTAGATCAGCGAGAAGACTCGGTGAAAACTGAATCCGTCGTAGGCGCGACGCACCTCGGCAATCAGTCTCTGGAGTCGCTGCAGGGCCCATCGGTCGATCTCCTGCATCTGGTCCGGGGGAACGGCGTCCATCGAGGGATCGAAGTCATCGGTGTTCCCGAAGAGGTAGCGTAGCGTGTTGCGAATCTTGCGATAGGCGTCCTGCATCCTGCCGATGATCTGGTCGTTGCAGCGCATGTCCTCCTGGTAGTTGACACTGGCGACCCAGAGCCTCAGGATGTCGGCGCCATACTTGTTGACTTCCTCTTGAGCGTCTACATAGTTTCCCAAGGATTTGGACTGCTTCATGCCTCTTTCGTCTACGGTGAATCCATGGGTCAAGACGCTCCGATAGGGGGCCTTGCCGGTCACGGCTAGGCTGGGCAGCAGGGACACCTGGAACCAACCTCGATGCTGGTCGGAGCCCTCCAGGTAGAGATCGACAGGCAGGGGCCAACCGGCCTCCTTGACACAGACACTGTGCCAACTGCAGCCCGACTCAAACCAGACATCGAAGATGTTTTCCTCTTGGACGAGTTCTTCCCAGGCGAATCCTTCGGGCAGGGCGAAGTCCTCGCCCAAAATCTCCCGGGGCGAGTGACTGAACCAACTGTTGGAACCATACTGCCGGATATGCTTGGCCACCGCCAGGACGGAGGCCTTCGTCAACAGGGACTCACCCCGGCCGTTCAAAAAGACCGGGATCGGCAGGCCCCAACTGCGTTGGCGACTGATGCACCAGTCGGGTCTCGATGCCAGCATGCCCTCGATGCGCTTTTGTCCCCAGGCCGGTATCCATGTCACCTCCTGAGTGCTCTCTTCTGCCAGGGCCCGCAGGGTCTTCCCAGATCCGGGAAGCGCTGTGTCCACACTGATAAACCACTGCTCCGTGGCCCTGAATATCACCGGACCCTTGCTGCGCCAGCAGTGAGGGTAGCTGTGCAGAATGTCTCTTCGGGCAAAGAGCAGGCCGAGCGTGCTCAGGTGATCACTGACCTCTCCGTCGACCTCAAGCACGTTCTTGCCCACCAACCAGGCCGGGACGCTGTCATCGTAGCACCCGTCATCCTGAACTGGGGAATAGACGGCCAGGTCATGCGCCTGTCCGGTCAGGTAGTCGTCCTGGCCATGTCCCGGGGCGATGTGCACGAGCCCGGTGCCGTCCGCAGTCGTCACATACTCCGCCGGAATGACCTTATAGGCATCCTGGTCCGTGGGGTTGGCTTCCACGAAGGGATGGGCATAGCGGAGCCATTCCAAGGCTTGCCCCGGAACCCGCGTCGCGCCGATCTGATAGTCCTGGGGCTCCAGACCTCCCGCCGCCGCGACGGCCTCTACTCGATCGGCGGCCACGATGGAGGCGAGACGCCGGCCTTCCCTCTCGTAGTGCATCGCCACATAGTCCAGGCGCGGGTGCACCGCCACGGCCAGGTTGGCGGCCAGGGTCCAGGGGGTGGTCGTCCAGATCATGAAGCAGACCCGGGCGTCCGTCCCCTGCTCGACGAGGCCCAGTTCGGCGAGCTTCGTCACGGCCTCGGCCGTGGCCGGGAAATTGACGAAGATACTCGGCGACGTGATGTCATGGTACTCCAGCTCCGCCTCGGCCAGGGCCGTCTCACAGCCGATCGACCAGTGAATGGGCTTAAGCTGTTTGTAGACGAGCCCTTTGTCGACCAGTTCTGCAAAGACTTCGAGAATGCCCTCTTCGTAGCTGGGCTTGAAGGTGAGGTAGGGATTGGCGAAGTCACCAAAGACGCCCAGGCTTTGAAACTGCTTGGTCTGCAGCTTGACGAACTTGCTGGCGTACTTCATGCAGTGCGCGCGGATCTCCTCCTTTTTCATCCCCTTGGCCTGTTCGCCGAGATCGGTCATGACCCGGGATTCGATCGGTAAGCCGTGACAGTCCCATCCCGGGACGTAGGGGGCATCGAAGCCCGCCATGGTCTTGTATTTCACCACCAGGTCCTTGAGCACCTTGTTGATGACATGGCCCATGTGGATGTTGCCGTTGGCGTAGGGCGGGCCATCGTGCAGGATATAGAGTGGGGCGCCTTTGCGGGCCGCTCTGATTTGGCCGTACAGATCCTCTTTGGCCCAGCGCCTGCGTATTTGCGGTTCATTTTGGACCAGGTTTGCCTTCATGGCGAAACGGGTCTTGGGTAGGTTGAGCGTATCACGATAACCTTGAGTCTTTTCCGGCATCTGGGATATCCTATGCATGAGGGCCACGAAATAACGGTTCATGATAGATTCTTCGGAAAAGGGTGTCAACCGCGGTAACCCTGGCAAACCCTTGACGTCTATACCGGTATGGCGTCATAATAGGGAACGCTAGATCGTCGAGTGCCTGAACTGCTTGCACGCAGGAAGGAGAATAGCATGTCGAAACTAATGGCAAAGCGGCTACGCGAGGTGCGGAGACGGTGCTCGGTCAATCTGCTGCTGGAGCAGTTGGCCAAAGTAGGCACCGGCTGCGCCCTGTTTGCGCTGCCGGCGATCCTCATCGAACGGCTGTTCGCCCTGCACGTGTGGCGACCGGAACTGGGCTATGGCCTGGCGCTGGCATTCGGGCTAGGCGTCCTGGGGCTCTGGCTGGCCAAACTGCCCAGTCCTCGCCGTGTCAGTTTGATTCTGGACGAGCGACTGCGCTTTCGTGACCGTTGTAGCACCACCCTGGCCTTGGCCCACTCCGAGGATCCCTTTGCCCAAGCCGCACGCGACGAAGCGCATCAGGCCTTGGAAGCGTGCCGGGTAGGGTCCCACTTTCCCATCCGACCCACACGGAGCTGGCGCTGGACGGCTGGTACCTGGTGCCTGGTCCTGGTCTTGGTCCTCTCCCTACCGCAGCAGGACCTGCTGGGCTTCCTCCACAGAGAACAGCAGGAGGAGGCGGAAAGAGCGGGTATCGAGCTGGCCCAGAGAGAGATCGACACCTCGACTGCCCTGGTGACACGGGTCCTGACACAACTGGATGATCCCAATCTGGTCGATGACCTAGGGGCCCTGGCCGGGATGCCCGCGGGGGCCCCACCGCAGGAGGCCAAGCGGCAGGCCATTCGTAAGCTCACCAATCTATCCGATAAGTTGAAAGACCGGCAGGCCAACCTCTCCTCCCTGTCGCATGAGATGCTGAAACAGATGCTCAAGCAGTTGAAGCCCTCACCGAATGGCCTGTCGATGGAGTTAAATAAGGCCATGGCCCGGGGACAGTTTAGCAAGGCCTCACAGCTCCTGCGGGATCTGCAGCGGAGGATTCAGGAAGACGACCTGACCGAAGAGCAGAAGCAGGCCTTGCAACGGCAACTCAAGGACCTGGGCCGGCAGTTGGCCCGGCTGTCACGAGCCACTCAGGAACTCGAAAAGGCCTTGGAGGAACAGGGGCTACCCAAAGACTATGCACGAAAGAGTCTGGCGCAGTTGCGCAAGGCCCTAGAGGATCGAGGTCTGACACCCGAACAGATGGATCAACTACTGGAGAAGGTTGCGGCCTCGCGACGGGCAGCGAGTCGCTGCGCCGCCCTGGGTCAGGCTCTGGGCAGCGGTGCGGCCGGGGGCATGTCGGGTGACGAGTTGGCCGCGGCCATGCAGTTCTTAGATGAACTCGACAGCGATGAAGAAAAGCTGAAACTCAGTGAGGCGGCATTGGCCGAGATTGAGCGCGCGATCGCCTGCCTGGGGCAGGGTCTCTGCGAAGGCCTGGGTGGGAATTCGCCCTTTAGGACCGGGACAGGCAATCGCCAAGGACCGGGCTCGGGCGGCCCCGGTCGGGGCTTCGGGGGGGTCGCTAGTGACAGCGAGGGTCAGTTTTCTACCAAAGCGACACGAACGAAGAACCAATCCAGGGAGGGACCCGTGATTGCCAGTTGGTACTTCCAAGGCGAGCAGGTCAGGGGCGAAGCCCGTCGACAATTCAGAGAGGTGGTCGCTGCAGCCAGGGACAGCGCCGCGGAGGCCGTTCAGGAGAACCGAATTCCTCGCAAATATGAGCAGAGTGTCAAAGAGTACTTCGGCCATCTCGATGCCCAGATCGACGCGCCCTGACAGGTTCCCCATCGATGAATCCACTCTGCAAGGGGATGTTGACACTGACGCTTCTAGTCGGCGCTATGCAATGCGGCTGTGCCCGGCGGGAGGAGCCCTCTAACCGGGTGGTGCTCTATTGTTCGGTGGATCAGGCCATCGCCGAACCGATCATCGCGGACTACGAAGGGCGGACAGGACAGCGGGTCCTGGTTCGCTTCGACACGGAGGCGAGCAAGACGGTGGGATTGGTGCAACGGCTACGAGCAGAGCAATCACGGCCCCGTGCCGATGTGTTCTGGTCGAGCGAGGTCTTCTACACGATTCGTCTGGCCCGGGAGGGACTCTTCCAATCCTACCACTGCGACCTGACCGAGGGTTGGCCCGCGGCCTATGCCGATGCCGACGGCCTCTGGTATGGCTTCGGCCTGCGGGCCCGGAGCATCGCCTACAACACGCGCCGTGTGCCGGCGGACAAAGCACCTCGCTCTCTTGAAGCGCTGCTCGACCAACAGTGGCGGGGACGCATCGTGATGGCCCGCCCCGAATTTGGCACTACCGGCGGCGATGTCGCCAGTTGGTTTGCCCACTACGGCGCCGAGCGAGCCATGGAAATACTAAAGTCTTTGCAGGCCAATGGTCTGCGGCTCGTCAGCGGCAACAGTACCGCGGTCCGTCAGGTGGCGCACGGGCAGGCGGACATCTGTTTGACGGACACGGACGACGTCTATGCGGCTCAGCGCAACGGGTGGCCGGTCGCGCATTTCCCGCTGGATCAGTCGGGACGGGGGGCCCTGGCGATCCCCAACACGGTCGCCCTGGTCGAGGGAGGACCCCATCCCCAAGCCGCGCGGCAGCTCATGGCCTATCTGCTCAGTCACCCGGTGGAAGAGCAACTCTGGGCCAGTGACTCACACAACTGTTCCATCCGCACCAGCGCGGAGGCCTGTGGCCCCTATCACATCGACAAGTCTCTGCCCATCCCCTATGCAGAGATTGCTGATCATCTAGCCGAAGCCATTCAAGGGGCGACGGAGATCTTCCATTGAAACCGGGCTCACGCGGCACACTGTTCGGGAGGCTGGTTGCCGGTGTCCTGGGCGTTCTGCTGGTCGGCGTGCCGCTGATGTGGTGCGTGACACAAGGGATTCTAGGCGGGCCATCCGCATCCATAACGGGGAGTGTGACAGTCTCTTTCGCAAGATCGGTGGGATTGGCCACAGTCGTGGCGGCGGGGGCCGTTCTGGCCGGCTGGGGACCCGCCTCTGTCTTGGCCAGGGCGCGAGCCCAGCGGGCCTGGCTCCTGTGGGCCGTGATGATGCCCTTGATCCTTCCCCGCTATGTCACCTACTATGCATGGAGCCTGCTCTTGAGCCCCACCACCGGGCTGGGCCGCTATGTGTCCAGCCATCCCGATCTGGCCCAGGCCACACACCTGGTGCTGGCTACACTGACGCTTGTCTTTTGGTCTTGGCCTCTGGCGGCGTTGCTGCTGGGCCGGGGACAGGCGGCCCTGACGCCGCAGGTCCTGGCAATGGCCGAGTTGGACGCGGGGCCTTGGCGCCGTTTCTTCCACGTCGAACTGGCCTTGATGGCGCGGCCGGCGCTGATGGCCTTCTTGGTCTGTTTTGTCTTGGCCCTCTCCGAGTTCAGTACCTTTCATCTAGCCGGCGTCGAAACCTTGGGCACGCAGTTGGCCGTGCTCTACGAGTTGACGGGGTCCGACTTGGCGGTGGTTCGGGCGGCTTGGCCCAGCATGGTACTTGCCGCCATTGTCGCGTTCCTACTGGCCCGTTGGTTTCGCGCGTCCCTCCTGCGCCAGGCCCCCGGTGCGGTTGGCGGCGGCGCAGCGCCTCCCTGGGCTCGATGGTCCCTGGGCTTGCTCTTGGGAACTTCCGTTCTCATGCCCCTGGGATTACTGCTGGCCAACATAATGGATGGCGAAGCGCTGCGGCGTTTTGTCAGCCTGCACTCCGACGATCTGCTCTATTCCTTTTTGATCGCCGCGTTCACGGCGTTGCTGAGCTATGGCGTGGCGTGGGGGGCGATGAGCTGCCTGGGCCACAGATGGCTGTGCTGGCCGGTCTGGACCCTGATCTTTGGGGTCATGTTCTTGCCGGGGTCTATTCTGGCCGCTGCGCTCCTGCGCCTGTTGGCCTTCACCCCAGTCACGGAGATGCTGCAAGAGACCTGGATTGTGGTGGCGCTGGGACAGGTGCCGCGTTTTGCCGGCGTGGCCTTGATTTGCCTCTGCCTGGCCCATACCGGGCGGCGTGCACAGCTCTGCGAAATGGCCGCCCTCGATGGGGCCGGCCCCCGCGCGACCTGGAGACATATTACCTTTCCCCTGGGCTGGCGTTGTTTTGCGGGGGCCTTTCTGGTCGTGGTGGCGCTGAGTGTGACGGAGCTTTCCGCCACCATGGTCCTGTTGCCTGCCGGCGTGCCCAGTTTTGCCCAACGTCTTCTCAACCAGATGCACTACGCCCGCGATCAACAGGTGATCGCATCGAGTCTGCTGTTGGTGGCTGCCTTTTCCCTAGTGGCGGGCCTCTGTGTCTTGCTCTTCCGTTCGCTCATTCCCTGGCGTCATGTCACGCTAACGCTCTTGCTGACGCTGGGTCTGAGCCTGGGGGGCAGCGGCTGCGAGCGGACAGGTCCCGGCGGCGCTGGGAGTCGCGTCGTCTCCGTGTTCGGCAAGACCGGCCGGGGACCGGGGGAGTTTCTCTATCCCCGTGCCATCGCCCGGACCCCCACGGGACGGTTCCTCGTCATCGACAAGACAGGCCGGATCCAACGCTTTACCGCCGATGGTCGCTGGCTCTCCGTTTTCACCATGCCCGAGATCGAGGCAGGCAAACCGACCGGCATGAGTGTGGATGCCGACGGATCGGTCTATGTCGCGGACACCCACTACCATCGCATCCTGGTCTTTTCGCTCGAGGGCCAATTGCAGGCCTCTTTCGGCAGCCTGGGCGAAGAACCTGGCTCTTTCATCTATCCCACCGACGTCGCTTTTGGCGGGGATGGACGCATCTATGTCAGCGAGTATGGGGGCAACGATCGCATCAGCGTCTTCGATGAGCAGTTCAAGCTTCTGTACACCTTCGGCCAACCGGGCCATGAGGAAGGACGGTTGTCCCGCCCCTCTGCGCTCTGTGTCGATCCAGTACGTGACATTCTCTACGTGGCCGACGCCTGTAATCACCGCGTGGTCCGCTACGATCTGGACGGTCGGCTGTTGGGGAGCTTCGGCAGCGTCGGCACGGGCGCCGGAGAACTACGCTACCCCTACGACCTGGCCCTGATGGCCGACGGCGCGATCGCCGTGTGTGAGTATGGCAACAACCGCATTCAGGTATTCGATGCAACGGGGAAGTCCCTCGCCCTCTACGGGCAGGCGGGGCGGGCCCCCGGAGAGCTCGCCTACCCTTGGGCCATCGCCGTGGATGACCGGGAGCAAGCCTATGTGGTGGATGCCGGGAACAATCGAGTGCAAGTATGGCAGCTCTAATCGGCAATCATGAGCTTTACCTGGGCCAGCCCTGGTGGCTGCTGGGCATGGGAATGATCCTCCCCCTGATCGCCTGGGCCTGGAAGAATCTGCAAACACTCAGTCCGGTGAGAAGGACCCTGATTCTCTGCCTGCGGGCCCTGTCGCTGGTCCTGCTCATCTTGATGTTGGCCCGGTTGACCTACGCCACGATCAATGACGAGTTGACCGTGATTGCCGTCCTCGATCGTAGCCAGTCCATTTCCGAGGCGCTGTCTCAGGCCAGCCTGGACTATCTCGCTCAGGCATTGGAGACCAAGCCGCCGCAGGACCAGTTCGCCCTGGTGGACTGTGCAGAGAGGGCCTCGATTGCCGAGCTACCGTCGGTCGGCAAGGAGGTCCGGCGGCGCAACACGACCTTGCAGGGACTCGAAACCAACCTGGCGGCCGGGGTGCAGATGGCCATGGCCATTGCCCCGCCCAATACGGGGACGCGGATCGTCCTGATCAGTGAAGGCAACCAGACCGCCGGCGACTTGCGGGAGGCGGCCCGGATCGCGGCCAGCAACAGGGTGCCGATCGACGTTTTGCCCCTGCGCTACCGCTATGAGGAGGAAGTTCTGTTCAAACGGCTGAGCGCGCCGAGCAAGGCCCGCAGCCACCAGACCGTCCCTCTACGCTTCGTCCTGGAGAGTACCCGGCAAAGCCGGGGAACGCTCTATTTGAATCTGAACGACAAGCCGGTCGATCTGGATCCCGATTCGCCTCAGATCGGGGTGGCCGTGCAGCTCAAACCGGGCACCAACGTACACACGCTCTCGATTCCCCTGGGAGCCCGCGGTGTGCATGAGTTCGAGGCCCGCTTCGTACCTGACGATGAGCATCAGGACCAAGTCTGGCAGAACAACCGAGCCAGCGCCATGACCTTTGTGGCGGGGCCGGGCCACTGCCTGGTGGTCGACACGGACGGACAGACGGGCGGTCGTCTGGTCGAACTTCTCGAGGCCAGTGACATCGAGAGCCGGCACATCCTGACTCACGAATTCCCGCAGATGCTGAGTCAACTCATGGATGTGGACGCCATTATTCTGGCCAATACCGACAGCAGCCAGTTCAGTTTCGCCCAGCAGGAACTTATCAGTCGATATGTCACCGAGCTGGGCGGGGGCCTGGTCATGGTCGGAGGCGACAGGAGCTTCGGGGCAGGGGGGTGGATCGGATCCCCGCTGGCCGACGTCCTACCGGTAGACATGGACCCACCCCAAAAGAAGCAGATGCCCAAGGGGGCCCTGGTCCTGGTGATGCACTCCTGCGAGATGCCCCAGGGCAACTACTGGGGCCAGCAGGTCGCCGTGGCCGCGGTCAATACCCTGAGCCGTCGAGACCTGGTGGGCATCCTGGCCTACGACTGGGCCGGCCTCGACAACTGGGTCCATCCCCTGAGCGAGGTCGGCGACAAGAGCGCCGTGGTCTCGGCCATCAAGCAGATGCAGATGGGGGACATGCCCTCCTTCGTCCCCCATCTGACCGCTGCCCTCACCGCCTTGAGTGCCTGTGACGCGGCCCAGAAACATGTGATTCTCATCAGCGATGGAGATCCGGTACCTCCCACACGGCAGTTGCTCAACCAGATTAAGGCGGCCGGGATCACCTGTACCGGGGTGGCGGTTTTTCCCCACAGCAGCAACGACGTGAACAGTCTGCTGCGCATCGCCCAGCTCACCGGCGGGCGCTTCTACAACGTACAGAATCCGAATCAGTTGCCGCAGATCTTCATCAAGGAGGCGCAGGAGGTGAAACGGTCTCTCGTTCTCGAAGAGACCTTCGTGCCGCAGGTCACCTTCGGTCTCAGCGAGATCATCAAGGGACTGCCTTTGCCCCTGCCCGCCCTGGACGGCTATGTGGTCACGGCCCCCAAGGGCGGTTTGGCCCAGATGGTATTGGCCAGTCCGGAGGGGGATCCCATCCTGGCGGCCACCCAAGCCGGCCTCGGTCGCAGTGTGGCCTTCACCAGCTCGATGGACAGCCGCTGGGCGGCCGCCTGGCTGGCCTGGCCGCCCATGGAGCGCTTCCTGGAGCAGATGATCCGCTGGGTGGGCAAGCCGGCGCTGGCCTCTGACTGTGAAATCATGGTCGACGTGCAGGGACGTCACATGGAGGTCCACGTGGAGGCCATCGACAGCGAGGGACAGTTCCAAGGTCTGGCCGAGCTACAGTGTAAGATCATCGGACCCGACCTGTCTATTGACTCCATGTCCCTCGATCAGGTGGGCTCGGGACAGTATCGAGGGCAGTTCGAAGCGGGCCAAGGCGGTAGCTACATCATCAATCTCCAATACCGCAGGCAAGGCCCCGACAGCGCGGTGCAGACCATGCAGATGGCCGTGACCGTCCCCTTCGCGCCGGAGTTCGCCGACCTGCAGGACAATGCCGCACTACTCGTCGAGATCAGTGAGATCTCCGGCGGCAGGGTGCTGGTGGAGGATCCCAATAGGGCCAACCTCTTCGACCATGCCGGTGTCGTTTTTCCCCGCACGACACGGTCGCTCCTGCCCTATTTGCTGAAGCTATGGCTGCTTGTCTTTCTCCTGGACTGTGCCGTACGCCGGGTCGTCCTCGACGTGAAGGGCATGCGGCGCAAGGTGCTCGCCTGGGCGAGACGATCGCAGGCCCCCACCCGAGAGGAGCAGGCCATGAGTCACTTGCGATCGCGACAGAAGGGTCTGCGTGAAAGGCTGAAAGGGCCCTCTCGACGGGTGAAAGTGGCCGCCCAACGGTATGAAGGCCAGGCGGACGCCGGTGTCACGCTGCCTATGGCGAAGGTGGATCCTGTCCAAGCGCCGCCTCGCCCGGTGAAACCCGCGGAGAAAGAAGCCGAGGCCCCTGTGTCGCCCGCGGCGCCGTCGGCCCACATCGAGCAACTCCTCAAGGCCAAGCGGCGTGCGAAACGGGATAATCGGGATTAGCATTTATTCGGAGAACATAAAATGGCAGCAGAACAAGAGGACGTGCAGCAGGCATGTCACGATTTTCGGCAGACCTTTGAGACCCTGAGGCAGGAAGTCGGCAAGGTCATTGTCGGCCAGGACCGCGTCGTCGAGGATCTGTTGATCTGCCTCTTCTGTGGAGGCAACGTCCTCTTGGAAGGCGTGCCCGGACTGGGCAAGACGCTGCTGGTGAAGACCCTGAGTTCCGCCCTCTCGCTGACCTTTCGGCGGATCCAGTTTACCCCGGATCTGATGCCGGCCGACATCATTGGGACAAACGTGTTTGTCGAAGATCAATCGACTGGCCGAAGGCAGTTTCAGTTCCAAAAGGGGCCGCTCTTCGGACAGATGATCTTGGCAGACGAAATCAACCGAGCCACGCCCAAGACCCAATCCGCCATGTTGGAGGCGATGCAGGAACACTCGGTGACCAGCGGGGGCACGGTCCATGCCTTGCCGGAGCCCTTCATGGTGCTCGCCACTCAGAATCCCATCGAGCAGGAGGGGACCTATCCCCTGCCCGAGGCCCAGTTGGATCGCTTCTTCTTCAAACTGCTGTTTCCCTACTGCACGCGCCAGGAGTTGGCCACGATCCTAGACCGAACGACCCGCGGCGAAACGCAGGAGGCGCAGGCGGTCGTGACCGCGGAGCAGATCATGCAGATGCGTGCTCTGGCCCGCCGCGTGGCAATCGCAGAGCACGTGCAGGACTATGCCATACGACTGAGCCTGGCCACCCATCCCCAGGGAGAGTTTGCCGTCGAGACCACCCAGCGCGTCGTCCGCTTCGGGGCCTCGCCCCGAGGCGTACAGGCATTGATCCTGGCGGCCAAGGTCAGAGCCCTGTTGGAAGAACGCTATCACGTCAGCTTTAGCGACATTAGCGGGTCCGCCCACCCCGCCCTGCGGCACCGCGTGCTGCTCAACTTCGAGGGCCAGGCCGAGGGACTGTCCACGGATGGCGTCATCGATGAGATTCTCAAAGGGACCCCGAAGACACTGGAAAAGGAATTAGATGTGCCGTAAGCGAAGGATGAAGGATGAAGGATGAAGGGTGAAGGGGTTGAATGGGACGACAGATTGAGATGGTGACAGACTCTCGAACGATATCGCCGACGCAACACAGACTCACGGAACTATTGGATCCTACGTTCATGGCGCGATTGGATTCTTTGGACTTCATGAGTCGTAAGATCCTGCAGGGCAAGCTGCAGGGTGAACGACGGTCTAAGCGGCGGGGGCAGAGTGTGGAGTTCGCCGATCATCGGCCCTATGTCGCGGGAGACGATCTGCGCTTTGTCGACTGGAATGTCTATGCACGCCTGGGGAAGTTGTTCCTGAAGCTCTTTATGGAAGAGCAGGACTTGACCATCCATATTGCCTTTGACCTCAGCGGGTCGATGACCAGCGGCGATCCCTCTAAGGAACGCTTCGTCAAGCGAATGGTGGCGGCCCTGGGCTATATCAGCCTGGTCAACAACAACCGCGTCACGGTAAGTGGTTTTTCAGAGGGGGTGGTTGGGCAGCTTTCCAACATACGGGGACGCCACACGGTATCCCAGTTGGCTGATTTTCTCTTGACCCACTCCAGTGAGGGCCTCTCCGATTTTGATCTGAGCTGTCGGCACCTCTCCGGCGGACGCGTGGGTTCGGGCATCATGATCGTCTTGTCAGATTTTTTCTTCAAGGAAGGCTTTGAGGCAGGGCTCAAGCGTCTCTTGGGCCGCCAGTATGACCTGTACCTCATCCAAGTCCTGTCGCCCCAGGAGATTGATCCGAAGTTCTCGGGCGACCTGAAACTCGTGGACATCGAAGACGAGGACGTGGCAGAGATTACCGTGAGCAACGCGTTGCTCAAGTACTACCAACGCAACCTGACGGCCTATACAAACGATCTCAAGGCCTTCTGCGCCAAACGGGGCATCGCCTACGTCCTGGCCAAGACCAGCGACTCCATCGAATCCCTTATCCTAAACTACCTAAGACGAATCCAACTCCTAAAATAAGGACCCCCAACGCCCAGCACTTAACACTTAAAACTTGAAACCAGGAACTTCCTAACCCCATTAACAGCCCTCACCGCCGCCGCCATCACGATTCCGTTGCTGGTGCTGCTCTACTTCCTGAAGCTCAAGCGGCAGGAGCAGGTGGTTTCGAGTACCTTTCTCTGGAAACGGGCCGTACAGGATTTGCAGGTCAACGCACCCTTTCAGCGGCTACGCCGAAACATCCTGCTGCTCCTGCAGTTGTTGGCCCTGCTGGCGGTCTTATTGGCGCTGGCCGGTCCCATCCTGGCCCTCTCTACGGGCGCGGGCAAACGACACGTGATCTTGATCGATCGCTCTGCCAGCATGAGCGCTACGGATGGCGACCCTGAGGGGCGGCAGACGCGCAGTCGCCTGGCCGAGGCCAAGAGGCGGGCCCAGCAGACGGTAGACTCCTTGCGCGATCGATCGCTGTTCTCCTTGACGGACAGGCCCGACCAGGCGATGGTGGTGGCCTTCGATGAAGCGGCGGTGGTGGTCTGTAGTTTTACCGAAGACAAGCAGAAATTGAAACATGCCAT
>JADFHU010000052.1 GCA_022567055.1 Planctomycetota bacterium | reverse complement strand
CCTTTGACGCCATTGGTATAGAGGTCGAATCCGAGTTCGCTATTCAAGTTGTCCAGTTTGTCTAGGAGATAAACCCCATTCTCATTTACCAGAGAGCCGCCAAAGCCTAGCTGGGGAATCGGATTGCCCGTCATCATCAAGGAGATGAATATGGCCGGCACCATGAAGGAAAAGATCAAGACACAGTACTGGGCCACCTGAGTGTAGGTGATGCCCTTCATGCCTCCCATGACGGCATAGAAGAAGACGATGGCCATGCCAATGATGACGCCATAGGTGATGTCCACTTCGAGGAAGCGAGAGAAGACCACACCGACGCCCCGCATCTGGCCGGCCACATAGGTGAAGGAGATGAAGATGGCGCAGACGACGGCAACCAGACGGGCACTCTGGGAATAGTATCGTTCACCCACAAAGTCAGGAACGGTGAATTTTCCGAACTTGCGCAGATAGGGTGCCAAGAGTAAGGCCAATAAGACATAGCCGCCCGTCCACCCCATCAGGTAGACGGCTCCGTCTCGACCCATGAAGGAGATGAGGCCCGCCATGGAGATGAAGGAGGCCGCGGACATCCAGTCGGCCGCGGTGGCCATGCCGTTGGCCAGCGGCGAGACCCTCTTGCCCGCCACATAGAACTCTTCGGTCGAACTGGCTCGTGACCAGATCGCGATGCCGATGTACAAGACAAAGGAAGAGGTCACTAGCACATATGTCCAGGCCTGGATACTCACTCTTCGTCCACGTCAAACTCTCTGTCCAAGCGGTTCATGAGCCAGACATAGGTGAAAATGAGGAGGACAAAGACATAGATAGACCCCTGCTGGGCGAACCAGAACCCTAGCTTAAAGCCGCCGATACGGATCTTGTCGAGGACATCTACCAAGATGACACTGAAGCCAAAAGAAACAATGAACCAGATCGTCAGGAGGACCCCGAGATAACGAAGGTTCTTCTTCCAGTAGAGTTGTCGATCTTTTTGAGTGTCCATAGGGAGCATCATAATATGACTTGGGGCTTGCCGGTAACTAATTTTTGAAAAAGTGTTGGGACAAAAGTAAAAGCGATCAACCGCGAAAAAGGCTTAATCGGCGAAAACAAAAAGGATATGAAAAAATCAGCTGCTTGGCGTCCGTATATGCCTTCGGCATATGTGGTGTTTTACCACAGAGAAAAACAGAGGACACAGAGAGGCTATCGCCACTGCTTGCCTCTTGCTTTTCTCTGTGCTCTCATCTTTTCTCTGTGGTGAAAACCTTTCATAGTTCCGGCCGAAGGCCGCCCTTATGAGACAACCAGCTTCTTCAGCGCCGTCACCGCCTCCAACGCTGCATCGGCCAAGAGGCTGATATCGCTGCCATAGACCATAAAACGCATGCCTTTTTCGATCCAGTGCGCCGCCTGGTCACGATCGAACAGCATGATGCCGCTCGCCAGTCCCTTCTGCCGGCAGGTCGCGACGATCTTGTCAACGGCCTCAACCTGTGCGGGGTGCGTGGCTTCCCCGGGATGTCCCATGCTGACAGACAGATCCATGGGGCCCACGAAGATCGCATCGATTCCCGGGACGGAGGCGATCTCTTCCCGATTTTCGATGGCCGTCGGTGTCTCGGCCTGCACGGCCAGAAAGGTTTCCTCATTGGCCTGACGCAGGTAGTCCGAGGCGCTGACCCTGCGATACAGGTTATGGGGTCGACGGAGCGCCACGCCCCGTGCTCCTTCGGGTGGATACTTGGCAAATTCCACCAACTGCCGGGCCTGGTCGGCCGTATCCACCTGAGGGACCAGCAGGCCGGCGGCCCCGGCATCCAAGGGCTTCATCACGGTCTCACGCCTGATTTCCGGGATGCGTACCAGAATAGGGACATTGCCCCCATGGGCCGCCGCGATGATATTGGACAGGGTCTCGACCGAGTAGGTCCCATGTTCATTGTCGACAATGATGAAGTCATAACCGCATCGCGCCAGCAGATGGACAACATTCGGGTTACGTACCTCAGAAATCATATTCCCGATGGTCAGCTTGCCCGCCTGGAGCGTCTTCTTGAGTGCATGCATGCATAAACCTTTCACTAAGGGATTGTCCTGTCACAACGAACGGAGGATCTTCAGACAGGCCACATTGAGTTCGGCGGCACGCGCCGGTGAGGCTGTTTCCGTGTAACAACGGAGTTCGGGCGCATTGCCGGAGGGACGCAGATGGATGATCTCTTCGCTGTCGAAGGTCATGCGCACGCCATCGGTGTGGTCGATGTCGCGACAGACGCCACACAGGCTTCCAAATATGTCGGTGCCCTTCTCGCAGTCTTGCGCCGGCCGTCCCGATCGAAAGCGTTCGAGCAGGGAGTGACTTCGTGTCTGCGAAATTTCCTGCAGACGATCACTGGCGGTGAAGCGCCGGGGCAGCGTGGCCACCAGTTCCGAGATGCGTTTGCCCTCACGCTCCGCCAAGAGGAGAAGGGCGAGGTGGAGAATGACCGCGTCCCGTGTCGGCAAGGCGGACAGTCGACGGCCATAGAGTTCGCACTCGGACTGAAGCAGAAAGCCACCGTTGGCTTCATAGCCCACGACTCGTTTGCATCCGGCCCGGCTGGCCTGCTGCATGGAGGAGATGACATAGGGTGATCCGATGCGAGTGCGATCGACTCGCGCGAACAACCCCGATTTTTCCAGCGCCGTGTTGCAGCTCACCGGCGTGCTCACCGCATCCGCCCCGAGGTATCGGGCGCAGAGGATGCCCGCGACGTCACCTCGAAGCCACTGACCCCGTTCGTCGGCGATCAGGGGCCGGTCACTGTCTCCATCCGTCGACACGATGGCCACATAGGATGCCTCCGCGGCCCAACGAGCGGCAAGACTCACATCCTCCGGTCGAATGGCTTCCGTATCTACGGGCACGAAGTCCTCGGAGCGTCCGAGCGGCACCGTCTCGGCCCCCAGGCCTCGATAGATCTCCAAGAGTAGATCACGGCCCACGGCGGAGTGTTGATAGACACCGATGCGTTTGCCCTGTAGACAGTCAGAGGGAAACACATCGAGGTAACGGGCCACATAGGCCTCACGGGCCTGCATCGTCTCGGGCCAGCGCTCGGTGTCGGCGCTAAGAAACGCCCCGCGCTCCGAAAAGACGCCATCATCAACACGGACCGTCTGACGACGAATGCCCGCTTCGTCGGGCTTTAGGATTTCACCCGAACAACGGTTGAACTTGATCCCGTTCCGGTCCGCCGGTATGTGACTGCCGGTGACCATGATCGCCGGCACCCGGTGGACAAGACCGTACAGGGCCACGGCCGGTGAGGGGATCTTGCCGCAGTTCACCGGCCGGTAGCCTCGGTCCGCAGCGGCACGACAAACGGCCTGCATGATGCGATCCGTACTCGGGCGCAGGTCCCCCGCGACGGCCACCTCCGTCTCTCCTCCGGGAAGCTCACCTTCAGATTCCAGATACTGCAGGAAACCCATCGTATAGACATAACAGACCCGGTCGGTCATGTCTTCGGCCAGGCCGCGGGCTCCGCTGGTGCCAAAGGCCACGCCGCTGCGCTGCATGAGATCATCGATCGTTAACTCCTTCATGCCATCTGCACTCCAAAATAGGTCACCACCAGATCAACCTCTCGGGTATCGCAGAGTATCATGCACGGTTCATCCATAGGTTCTAGGTCTCAAACATCGTCCGCCCACGGGACGTGACGCTCATCTTAAGATCCCGAAGCAGAAGCGCCAAGAGCTATCAGCGCGGCGGACAGGGCGATCTCATCTTAGCGCGGCCTTCGGCCGCAACGCAATAGCATGTCTCTCGCGGCCCGTCCTCCGCCCGCCTTCCGTAGCACGCTCCGTGCGGAGGGCAGGCAGCAGCTCTGCTACGGAGGGTGGAAGACCGCAGAGGCCGCGGAGAGGCTGTCGCTGGTGCTGTCCTCTTCCATTTTTTATTGGTGAAACGCCAATACTGTGAAGCCAACGGTATCGAATACGTGGTACTGAAACGCCTACCCAAGCCAGGCCTGCCGCGACGTGAAAGCACCGAGCTGCGCGGGTTTTAGGCTCTGTCGGAAAACTCGATAGGGAGATTTGTGTTGCCGGGTCCCGGCTTTTCGTGATAATGGACCCGCCCCAAGTTTGCCGCCGGAGACTCGGCTATACCAAGACTTTCAAACAACCTCAAAGAAAGGATGTGACATGTCGGATGCCGCACCCCCGACTGAAGGCTCCGAGCAAGGCACCGCATTGCTTCCCCCGGGAGTCCTTCTGCCCGTCAACCTCCTCACCCGCCTCTTCGCCTGGTGGGGGCTGGCGAACAACATGACCGATACGCTCTTGGCGGCCGTTAAGCGAATCGTGAGTATGACGGACACACGCACGTCCCTGATCCAGGTGGTGTTCTACGGATTGGGCTATGGCCTGCTGGCCTTTCCGGCAGCGATTCTCATCAAGAAGTTCAGCTATAAGTCTGGTGTCTTGCTGGGTCTCGGGATGTACAAACCATGAACTACGCTGTCATCATGGCGGGTGGCACGGGCAAACGACTTTGGCCCTTGAGTCGCAGAGAACGCCCCAAGCAAGTGCTAAAGCTCATTCAAGGCCAGACCCTGCTGGGACTCTGCTATGCCCGCCTTAAGCCGATCTTCGATCCCGACCACATCTTGGTCGTCACCAACGCCGCCTACGTCGACATTGTCCGGGACACCTTACCGGATCTCCCCCCTGAGAGTGTCGTCGCCGAGCCGCTGGTGCGTGACACCGCCGGCGCCATCGGCCTGGCGGCGGCGATCCTCTCGGCCAAAGATCCCGACGCCACCATGGCGGTCGTCACGGCAGACCAGACCATGGACCCGGCAAGCGCCTTTCAAAGCGTCATCAAGGATGCCCTCTGCTTCGTAACCCAACACCCCGAACGCCTGGTGACCTTTGGCATCAAACCCACCTTTGCGGCCACTCAGTATGGCTATGTGCGTTGCCGGGAGGGCGAAGCTCACCCGGGCTGTACCCATCCCGTGCGTCCGGTCGAGGCCTTCGTGGAAAAGCCGGATCGTCAGACGGCGCAGACCTACCTCGAGAGCGGCAACACCTTCTGGAACTCCGGTCTGTTCGTCTGGAAGACCAAGACGATTCTAGCGCTTCTCAACGAGTTCCTGCCCGACAGCACCGAGCCCCTGGAACAGCTTCAGGCCGGCTGGAACACACCGCAGTGGGAATCGACCCTGACGGAATGGTTTCCCCGCCTGCCCAAGATCAGTATCGACTTCGCCGTCATGGAAAAGGCGCCCCATGTCTCCGCCATCGAGCTGGACTGCCAGTGGGCAGACCTGGGCTCCTTTGCCGCCCTGGCCGATGTCCACACGCCCGATGCCCACAACAACATCGTCGCCAGTACCGCCTCCGCTTTACTGGATGTCACGAACAGCATCATGGTCACGGAGCAAGAGGGCCACATGATCGCCGCGATCGGCGTGCAAGACTTGATCATCGTCCATAGCCCCGATGCCACCCTGGTCTGTCACAAGGACCATGCCGATAAACTCAAGGGCCTGCTGGAACAGATCGAGCAACAGGGTGACGGATCCTATCTTTAAGCACACCACTGTAAAGCATCATGAAATACCGACGATTGGGACAGAGTGACCTCCGTGTCTCCGTCATAGGCATTGGCACCTGGCAACTCGGCGGTGAATGGGGCCAGATCTACTCGGCAGAGGAGGTAAAAGCGATCCTGGAGCAGGCAAGCCAGTGCGGCATCAACCTGCTCGACACCGCGGAGTGTTACGGCGACCACCTGTCGGAAGAACTCCTGGGACGGGCCATGGCCGGACAGCGGGACCAGTGGATCGTGGCCACCAAATTTGGACATCACTTCAACAAGCCTTTCGACCGCGACCTCCGCTTTGATCCGAGCCAAGTCCAACAGCAGCTGGAGGCATCCTTACGTGCCCTGCAGACGGAGTACATAGACCTCTATCAGTTTCACAGCGGTGACGACGATATATTCGAGACAGAGGGCCTCTGGGAGATGCTAGAGAGACAAAAAGAGGCGGGAAAGATCAGACACCTGGGGGTTTCCATCAGCAGCAAACTCGAGGGCACCTTTCAAGTCGACCAGGCCACGGCCCTGGGAGTCGGCGCCATACAACTCGTGCACAACCGACTCAATCCTCAACCGGAAGAGGTGTTTGCCTCCTGCACCAAGCAAGACTTGGGCGTGCTGGCACGTGTCCCCTTGGCCTGCGGTTTTCTGAGCGGCAAATACCCGCAAGGGACCCGCTTTGCCGACGACGATGTCCGTCAGGTCTGGCTGACGGAAGAGCTTCGGAACGAACAGCTCGCCCAGGTACAGACCCTACACAACGAAGTACCTACGGACGCCTCCATGGCCCAGTGGGCGCTGGCCTGGTGTCTGCAGCATCCGGCCGTCACCTGCGTCATCCCCGGCTGCCGGGATGCGAAACAGGTCCTGTCCAACGCCGGGGCGGCAGACTTGGATATGGTCGCGACCGACCATCCCCAAGCGGTGCCTTCTGGCAAACCGAGCTAGCGGGTTTCGCTCGCAGATGGAGGACACCTGCAAAAAATCCAGTGTCGCATGGACACATACGACCGCTCTCGAGTCGCCCTCTCATCCTGTATCAATCGATTTCTGTATAACCCGGTTTAATTTCAATAAGCGCACACGGGTTGCCAATTTCAATAGAAAAGATTTGCTGAGTTTTCGGTGCATACACATAGAGAAGATTATGCTCATGTTCAACTCGATATCCTTGCGCAAAGGAGAGACCCAGAAGATTTCTAACAATCATTTTATTCACATTGCGATGCCCGACAACCAAGGTGTGGCCCGAACTCTCGACTGCGTCCAGAAACACTGCAACCGAGGGTGCAATCCGCGTATCGACCATTTTGAGATTCTCTCCGCCGCCGGGAAGGATCACGTTTATTTCATCATTCAAGAATGCCTGATACGTCTTTTTTGAAGCATCATCAGAAAATGAGACCTTGCTTTCGCCTTCGAAAATTCCCAGTTTGGCCTCATCAAGCGCAGCCATGCCTTCCAAAGGTAGTTTCTTCTCCTCACCAATGGGCAGCGCGGTCTGAATAGTCCGTTGTAGTGTACTGGTAAATATTCGAGCCAGGGCAACCGACTGCAAAAGAAAGAAGAGGTTCTTCCTCTGCTTGAATCCTAGGGGGCTGAGCGGTCGGTCCTGCTGTCCCTGAATAAGGTCCATGGCATTCCAGTCGCTCTGGCCATGCCGTGCAAGTAGCAGGCAGTTCTCCTGCAATCGTTCTAGAAACTCCTGTAATGAGCGATAGGCTTGATGAGGAGGCACAACCGAATTTACTCAGACATCGGTTCATTT
This sequence comes from Planctomycetota bacterium, assembly GCA_022567055.1. Lineage (GTDB taxonomy): Bacteria > Planctomycetota > Phycisphaerae > Sedimentisphaerales > Anaerobacaceae > JAIPFM01. The sequence continues at coordinate 6,785 of JADFHU010000052.1, read as the reverse complement.
TTCTGTGCAAGTTTCGGAATTTTCCATGACCGGAACAGGAGATTACATCCAAGCAAGACCGACTGAACAATCATCAGCCCCTGAACAATGACAGCCAAACCGCTTATGACGTAGGCGATAATACCGAGAGAAAGATAAAAAAGCCGGGTGTCACTGCTGGCACAAAACCAGGAGAAAAAGGGCTCAGCGCCTCTCTTGGGATAATCTTCGTGGAATACGGAACGATACTTTTCCGACGATGCGGTAATAAGAAATACCAAGCCCATATAAGCAAAAAACGGTGTTCCCCATGAGACATCAGGTACGTCTCTAACCAGAGAAAGCATCATTGCACCCACAATGAAAAATTCGGCGATGCGGTCGACCATGGTGTCATAAAAGTCACCCAGCCAGCTTGTGCTTTGAGTGAGACGCGCGATCTCTCCGTCCACACAGGACCAGATACCGAAGATCTGAATAAAAACCACTCCGACGATAGAATATCCCAGGTACAAACACAGAGAGGCAAAGAGAGCAAGAACAAGATCGATACAAGTCGCCAATCCGGCGGAAATCCCCCTTCGCACAGAGAAATCGGTGACATAGGCGGAGAGCCGTCGCTGAACCAGATAACAGTAAGTGCCGTCACTAGATTCTTTGGCAAGTTTCGGATATGTCGTTTCCTGGCTGGAATCGCCGGTATCCTTCCCTTCAGATGTTTTACACGGCTTGCTCAACGATGGTTCGTCCTAAGCTTGATCGTGGTCCAACTATGGGTTCGCGTTGTTGAGGTCTGAGTCTGATCTCTTTCTCAACCAGATACGCTTCCAGATGAACGAGAAAATTGACAATGTCCTGTTCGGTCAGGGCTCCAATCGTGGCAATGCGAAATGTGTTCTGAAGCGTGCCCTTGCCCGGATAGATGGTAAAACCACGTTCGTAAAGATAATCATGCATCTCAGAGAAAGCGTAACGAGTGTCTTTGGGCTCGATAATGGCGGTGAGTAGCTTCGCACGATACTCAGTCTCAAGAAGAAATCGGAAACCCAGCGCCTGCAGGCCCTTCTCAAGAACGTCATACAAAGTGGCATACCGTATGGCCCGCCCCTGTTCCGTTTCTAGAAAGTATTCATTGATTGCCTGCCTGAGTGCGTAGAAAACCTGGACCGGTGGTGTAAACTGCATTTCATGTTTGTGGGAGAAATAAGCGTAGTTCTGATAAAGATTAAAATAAAGATTTATCGGTTTGATATCCTTGGTCTTTTCAAGAGACTCTGTTTTACAGATGACAAAGCTAAGCCCGGCCATTCCCTGGATACATTTATTGGCCGAGGCAACCAGATAATGGATGCCGGAGTCCTTAATATCAATCGGGATGCCGGCATACGATGACATGGCATCCACAATGACTTCAACGCCAAGTCTCTCGGCAAGATGAGAGAGCGTGCTTAACTCGTTGAGAATCCCCACCGTTGTCTCATGATGAACCAATGCCAGATGAGAAATGTCCTGTCGGTGCTGGGTGAGTAATCGTTCGATGGCATTACACTCGAGCGGTTCACCCCAGTCAATGTCATAATCGATGTGTTTGATCTCGTAACCATCACATATCTGCTGCATCCGTTTACCGTAGGCCCCATTATTGATGATGAGTACGGATTTATCATGAGGGACAACCGAACTCAGGCAGGCTTCGACCGCACCGGTTCCCGATGACGCAAAAAGCACGGCTTCGTATGCATCCCCACCATGAACAATCCGCACCAGGTCCTGCCGGATCCCTTCGACAAGATCGCCAAACTCTTTTTCGCGCGGGCAGATGTCATCGACGACCAGAGCATATTTAACCGTATCCGTGGTGGTGGCAGGACCCGGATTGAGCAGGACCCGTCTTTCAACATGCTTTGACACGACTGTCTCGGAATCTCTCCGTTGAATGAGTGGGTAGATTTCATTTAGTGCTTTATTCATGTGTTGTTCATTATCTATTTCGGTCCAGGCCAGGTTTTCCAGGCGATGGTAATGAATGGCCGTGGTGCTACTCAGGTCGGTCAAGCAGTCTTCGTATTGATATTGGCGGTTCTGCTTGCATTTCTCCGCGGCAAGACTCGTCATCTGCTGATAGAGGGCCCGTGTGATTTTTGAGATGCCGACCAGTTCGCCTCCCAGCCACTCGATGGCGCCACGGCATTTTGACATATTAACGACCCGGTTGTCACGGACCCCTACGTATACTTCGTCGGAGGATCCCGTCTTTCCCGAGAGTAAGATGCAGTTTTCCCGGGCTGAACTTTGGAGCGTCTGCAGTGCTCGGACCTCATAGATCAGGTCTGACTCCAAAAGCAGAAAATCACTCTGTACCCACGGAGCGGGCATGCAGAGTGACATCATACTGCCAGTCGTAGCAAATTCCGGGCTTTGTATCGTGCGGACAAAGGGATATTTTTCTGCGAGCCGATCGTAGAATTCAAAACAATAGCCCGTCACGATTATAACATCATTTATTCCGGTCCGAATAAGCTTGGCAATCGACTCTTCGATGATGGGCCTGCGCCCGAATTGCAAAAACCCTTTGGGCCGACCATTGAGTACGCCATTCAGACGACATCCAAGTCCTGCCCCCAGAATGACTGCTTGTCGGACATTAACCATGAACTTCCTCTAATTGAAAGGATTCGAGATACGCCATAAATCGCAATCATGTGTCTAAATACGCCAATACTTCTTGAACGGGCTTCTTAATGGCTGGGAATCCCGTCGGTCGGCACAACCGGTGATCAAGGGTGGAAGGAATACAGTATTCCATCCAATCGTCTGTACCAAAATATTCATTAAGTATCTTTTCAGGATTTTGAGGGATCATGACAGAAAAATCCTTCAATGGTTTTCTCTGTAATGGAAAAAAATCTTTGACATGATAAACGAACGTCTCGGGCGGGAGTGTCATCGCCCCTTTTTTAAAAACAGGTTCCCATACGCCAAGCCATGGGAATTTCCAGCGAACCCCCGGTATACTGTCCCCGTTCCTTGCATAAATGCGATATCCACAACGTGTTCTCCTCTTCAGAAAAGGTACCGGCTTAAAAGGATTGAGCCATCGAATATCCTGTAAGACCGTATATCCTTTCTCTTCGAATTTGCCCAAACAGCGCTTTTCAAATTTGTGTATATTAAAGATAATGATATCCAGGTCATCGTCCCATGGAATGAAATCTCCGTGGCGAAGCAATCCGAGCAGAGTTCCAAACATCAGGCAGTATTCCACGCCTTCTGACGCCAATATCTCATCAGCATCTTTCAAATGAGCCATTGCCGCATCTTTTTCTTGGAAAAAGCCTGTTCCTTCAAAATAAGATAGCTCTGATTTCGTGCTCATAGTAGCCAGACCCCCCATCTTGTTAAGTATTTACCGGTATTCCTGTTTGGTTTCCATAGGGTGAAACAATAGAACTCTCATGATGGAGGGTGCGATTGCAGGGCTCATTATAGAGAACGCTGCGGTTTGTGCAACTGAAAATACAAACCTCCCCGCGGCTCTCGCATCTTCATGATCTAAGCGACTGATGTCACTTCTTGCCAAGAACTGGATCTCTTTCGATGTGACAGCAACACGCAACCCCTTTACAATCATATATTAAGTATGCGATTTCGAAATGAACAAAGACGACGATGATAATGAATCAGGACAGTGCCAAAATGACCCACACGTCTCTCCGGTGTATGATCGCTTGTTTCATTGCCCTGGGAGGCTGCGTTTACGACGCAGACAAAGACCGTCACACGGAGATAAGGCCTGATCATGCTACGGGCGATAGCGGTCTGCCCCGTGACGATGGGGACCATCGGGCCATACGAATGCGAGCGTCAAAAGCCTATGCAGCCGGTCTTGCCGCCATTACGCAGGAGCCGATATCCTCTATTGGTGATGCGTGGATACTACAGGAAATATGCAAGTTAGCCCCAGACACGGCCTTGCAACAGTACATAAACGACAATGCTGTAAATCATGTGGGTGATCCCTTCCACCTGTTAATCGACCCGTGTGCGCCACGCATTGAACTGCCGGTAGACCCGGGCACGGGTCTGAATCGATTCTACAACTATATGCTTGCTCCCTTTGGAACACCGAGAGAACGGGCGATGACATTCATTCATGATTTTATGGCCATCAATGCCTCCGGATATATTTTGACACACCAGTTTCTACTGCTGCAATGGGCGGAGCAAATCGGATTTGAACTTCCTGAACACCTGGTCATCATGAGACAAGAACACCTGGAACGAATTCTTCAGGAACAGTTAAGAAACCACTCCTTTTCAGATCTATATACGGAGAGAGTGGCCCTGTTATTACATTTTGGGTGCCAGGCCCCTGAAAACGCCGCAAACTGGGTCAAAACGATTGTTAACGCGCAATTACAGGACGGCAGTTGGGGCATGTATTCCGAAACAATCGCCTTTGATGGTCAGTCAGTCACGGGCGAACCCGGTGTTGCCCATATCAGTGCTCTGGCGTTACTATCCTTGCGTACCTACCTGGATAGATATTAGCCTGACAGGATTCTGGGACAGAGTCCCCGCTACGCCCGGCGCGTTCAACTTGCACACAATCGCATGGTAGCCAAGGATCTAGGGCTCGAGGTCCTATAGCTCCCTGCTCATCTTGATGTGATCGATGCCCGCCTCCTGAAAGACATCGCCGTCGCTCACGAAGCCGAGTTTTTCGTAGAGCCGCGTGGCCTGGCATTGAGATGCTAACCAAACGCGGGTGCATCCCTGCGACTGGGCCTGGACAATGAGGGTTTCGACGAGTCGAGTGGCAATCCCTCGATGACGGTACTCACACAAAACCGCTATCCGCCCGATGTGACCGTCCTCCAGGACGCGACCGGTCCCCACCGGTCGTCCCTGATCCAGTGCCAGGACATGAAAGGCCCCGCTGTCGAGACCGTCATGCTCCAGATCCGGGGACACCTGCTGCTCACGTACGAACACCTCGTCTCGGATGGCGCGAATCGCCTCTTCCCGCTCTCGATACGGGGTCTTAACGATAGTGATCAATCCGATATCCTTCGCTTCGGGTTCTGGAATGGGTACCCCATAGGGCAGTGCATCCAAATGGGTACCCACCTCTTAACCTGCCCAACACGTCATTGATTCACCCGTATCCCGATTCTCGGGGATCAGGATACATCAATTCCCTATTCTTTCCAGGGTGAATTATAGAAAAAACAACGAAATTGTTACGGTATAAGAGAAAACTCGACCCACGGGTAGGACGGGCCGTTGTCGCTGCCGGCTCGGGTGCCGACTCGCTGGCCAGTCTCCAAACACACATCTGTATAGTTTGTTGACGGAGTGCAGCTGCAAATCACGCTTTTAGGGATCTGCGGACGGGTTTTCCCTCTTCCCTGCCCGCGGCACACAAATTGCGTGTCCGTCTGTTTCGATTAGACCTGCGCGACTGGCATGTGTGTTCAGGAGATGCTGATGAACTTACTGAGGCAAAGAGGGGCTGCTGCTCTACCGCTGGCGGCCCTAGCCGTGCTGGCTCTGCCAGCCTCGGTGGCCTTTGCGCAGAATGAAACGCCTTCGTCCACTCTTGGGCAGTTCAGGACGGATCCAAACTTCCTCAGCAAGAATCCCAGCGGCGTCACGCGTGACGTTGTCTTCAAGACCCTGGGCGCTCTGGTGATGGTGGTTACGTTGGGAGTCGGAGCACTGATGCTCTTCAAGCGTGTGTTCCCCCAGATCAGTGGCGCCGGCAGCCGGAGCATCAAGATCCAGGAAACGGCCCTCTTGGGACCGCGGAAATACTTGCACGTCGTGGAGGTGTGTAACCAGCGTCTGCTGCTCGGCAGCACCAACGACCGAATCACCATGCTGGCCCACCTAGTCGATGACCTATCCCGACTCGACCTGGAACCAGACCAAGAAAGGGAGTCGGGGTAGATGTTAAGCAAAACGTGCTACACAATCCTCTTGCTGGTGTTGCTCGCCCCCGGGCGGGTCCTACTCGGACAGGCCACACCGTCGGCGCCGACGAGCAATGGGACAGTCCCCAGCGTGGCGGATTTGTTGACCTTCATCGATAAGGCCACCGCTGAACGTACGGAAGGCCGGGACTGGTCCACGCCGGTCAAGTTGGTAATCATTTTTTCTGGGCTCGCCATTTTGCCCAGCCTCTTCATCATGATGACCTCTTTTACACGCATCGTGATTGTCCTCGCGTTTGTTCGCAGGGCCCTTTCCACGCAATCGATCCCGCCGACCATCGCCGTGATGGGATTGGCCCTTTTCCTGACGCTCTATACCATGTCACCGACTTTTGAACTGATCAACACCCGATCGATCCAACCCTATCTGGCGGACCAGATTGATTTTACCACCGCCTCCACGCTCGCGACCAATGTCTTGAAAGAGTTCATGCTGCGACAGTGTCGAGAGACCGATCTCATGCTCTTCGTACAGATGGCCAAGATCCCCCCCCCCTCCGGGCCCATGGCGCTGGGGCTGAATATCGTCGTCCCTGCCTTCATCATCAGTGAGTTCCGCACCGCCTTCGAGATCGGCTGCCTGCTGTTTATCCCCTTCCTGGTGATCGACATGGTCATTGCCAGCGTCCTCTTGAGTGCCGGCATGATGATGTTGCCACCGGTCATGATTTCGCTGCCCTTTAAGTTGATTCTCTTCATTTTGGTCGACGGCTGGGCCATGCTGGCCAAGAGTCTTAGCATGAGTTTCAACTGACGAAACCATATCCACACGTTTTTGGGACTGATCCGTGAACGCCAGTTTCATCATCT
>JADFHU010000626.1 GCA_022567055.1 Planctomycetota bacterium | reverse complement strand
TTCTCGGGATAGTCATTTAAGTGACTGTCCCTTGAGGCCTCTTCAAAGCCGCTCGAAGCCGGGTGGAGTTTGCAGACAGAGCCTACCCGCACTCGTGATTTCGCCAATAGCGGTATCGAACCGCCAGCCAATAGCCCATCACAGCCCCGAAAGATCCAAATGCGACCAACTGTATCGGCAAGATGCCGAGTAGGGCGTTGGAAAGGCACACCGCCGGGTACTGCTTGGCCAAATCGGCGAGGACCGAGGTGCGGGTATGCACAAAGGTCCCCAGGCAGTAGAGGAAAGCCGCCGAGAGGAGGGGCCAGGTATAGCTCAAATTGAGGAAGTGCCTCACCAGGTAGGCGGCCCCAGCGAAGGCAATCATGATTGCGAAGGCGGCCTGTCGCGTCACAGGTTGGCTCGCTATCATGTCACTCGTGACCCGCACATCCTGCGCAAAAGCATTCAGGAGAAACTGCGTTACGAAAAGGGAGGCCAAAATGGCTGCCACGGGCCCGTACGGGGCGGCCAACTTGGGCGTTGCATACGCCTCTTTAATGGGCAGCCTAGGGCTTGGACGCAGCTTCCTCGCCAAATAAGCGCCCCCTAGGCCTGCGAACACAACCAATAGCCAATAGAAGGCGTCCCATCGCAGTCCGGTAAAAACCGCTTCGCGATGTTCTGCGGTGGGGACGGCCTGCAGGAGGCTGACCACGCTCCCCGATCGACTCGCCCAGACGGCCAGGCCCGCGGGAACCGCCAATACGCCCACCTCGTAGCCATAGGGCCAGGCAAGATAATAGCACACAAAACCGAGGAGACCGGCGACCACCAGCAACAAGAGTTGATTCGCGAGGCCCATGTTCGAGCTGCGAACCAGTCCCATCGGGTCATTGGGTGCGGCCCAGTGCCACGCCCAGAGGCCAATGACGATCATGCCCAAGCCCATGACCAGGACCACTCGTAACCGAGTACGCCAGGATAGTTCCATCGTTCCAGTGTCCTCATATGCGAACAGACTCAAGGCTGTGTCGGAAAACTCGATCTGTCTTCGAGCGGCCCTTTTTCTTTGAAGGCTCTAAATTGCTGCTGGCGCAGCCACTGTCGGGCAAAGGCAGCCGCAGTTGTCCGACAAAGCCTAGCTCTTGCCGCAACATTTCTTGAACTTTTTGCCGCTGCCGCAGGGGCAGGGATCGTTCCGCCCCACCTTGGGCTGATCCAGTCTGATCTGTTTGACCTGGACGTCACCTTGTGGGGCTTGGGCCGCGGCACGTTGCCGTTCGGCCATAGAGAACTGGCTCACTTCGTCGTGCGCGGTTTGACTGATGTTCCAGACATTCCGTGTCCGCGCCCCAGCTTCCAGATGCACCTTGAAGATGATATCCGTGACACGATCGTCAATACCCTTGAGCATGTCGTCGAACAACCGGTATCCCTCCCGTTTGTACTCGGTCTTGGGATCCTTCTCGGCGAACGAGCGGGTCCAGATGCTGCTCTTGAGGTGGTCCATCGTGTACAGGTGGTCTTTCCAAGCGGAATCCCAGACCTGCAGCAAGACATAGCGCTCCAGGTTGCTCAACTCGGAGCGCATGAATTCGTGGGCAATGTCCGTCAATGTTCCCTTAGGGTCACCTTCAAGATCGGCCTCCGTTAGGCTCGTCGCCTGGAAGCGCCGGCGGGCCCATTCGACCAGGGCTGGGGGGTCGAGCCGTGAAACCTTTTCGGAGACCTGCTGGTCAAGCTGGCCCGAGTGAGACCGTTCGCTCAGTTCGAGCAGTTCCCTGTGCAGGCTGCGCGGCTGTTTTGATTGCAGTGCTTCGACCGTAAAGTCGGAATCATATTTCTCATTGGCCCAGCGGGTGAGTGTTTCGAAGGCATAGACGTTGGGCTCGTTCTGGGCAAAGACGATTCCCATGCCAAACTCAACCGGATATTCTATTTCACGGCGTTGGTATTTTTCCGCCGTCTGCGCCAGCAGATCTGCCCGGACTTGCTCCGGTCCGGTCTTCTGAAACTGCTCGGCGTCCACCTTGATGTCAAATTTGCTGCGGGCCCAATCCGCGAGACGCTTGACGGCAAACTGTTCATCCAAGAACTCCGCCACCTGCCCACAGTCCTTGTTGTCCACCTGACGCGTGGCAGCCTCGACGAGGAGTTGTTCTATTTCGTCCGGAGGCAGATCCTTGATCTTCTTGGCCGTCAAGCTGACTTTGAAGGCACTCATGGCCCATTTGATGAGGCCGGGAATGTTCCAGGTGGTCCGATCCTCATAGTCTTCCAGGTATTCGCCCAGCGACATCGAAATCTCATTGGCCACATTGTCCTTGGCCAGATCCTTGATCGCGGCTTCGATCTCTGGAAGCGCCTGGCCTTCCACCTGGGAGGGCTTGAGGTCGACATCAAAGTGGGTGCGGGCCCATTCCAGGATGCACGTGGAGGGATAGGCCTTGTCTAGCATCGTGTTGCAGGACTCCGTGACGGCGCCGTCGATCATCTCTTCGATGAGACCCTTTAGCCCCTTGCCCTCCAGGATTTGTCGGCGACGGCCATAGAATGTCTTGCGTTGATAGTCCATGACCTCATCGTATTCGAGGAGGCTCTTGCGGACTTCAAAGTTGCGTTCTTCCACCTTCCGCTGCGCTTTTTCTATACCGCGGGTGATATACCTGTGGTAGATGGGCTCGCCCTCTTCCCAGCCGAGCCGTTCGAGAGCCTTGACGGTCCACTCGGGCGAGTAAATTCGCATGAGGTCATCTTCAAAACTCAAGAAAAACTGGCTGGACCCCTGGTCGCCCTGGCGTCCGGCCCGTCCCCGCAACTGGTTGTCGATACGCCGCGCTTCGTGTCGTTCGGTTCCCAGGATATGAAGGCCGCCAATCGCGGCCACGTTTTCTCCCAGCTTGATGTCCGTGCCGCGTCCGGCCATGTTGGTGGCGATCGTGACGTTGCCGCGCATCTTGCCGTCGCGTCCCCGCTGCTGGTGGCCGGCCTTTTCCACAATGTGCGCCTCGCGCGCGTGTTGCTTGGCGTTGAGGACTTCATGTTCCAAGCCAAATTTCTTGGTGAGGGCATTGGAGATCGCCTCACTCTTTTCGATGCTGATGGTCCCGACGAGGACCGGTCTGCCGGAGGAACTGGCCTCGTGGATGTCTTCGGCAATCGCAGTGAATTTTTCCCGCAGGGTCTTGTAGATCGCATCGTCCCGATCCTCGCGGACGCAGGGTTCGTTGGTGGGAATCACGATCACATCCAGGCGATAGATGTTCATGAACTCCTCGCCTTCGGTCGCGGCCGTGCCTGTCATGCCGGCGATCTGGCCGTAGAGCTTGAAGAAGTTCTGCAGCGTGATGGTCGCGAGCGTCTGGCTCTCTTCCTTGACCGCGACGCCTTCCTTCGCCTCAACGGCTTGATGCAGACCATCGGACCACTGACGACCGTGCATCAGGCGTCCGGTGAATTCGTCGACGATGATGACCTTGCCTTCCATGACCACGTAATCCTTTTCCTTCTCAAAGACGACATGCGCCCTGAGGCACTGTTCCAAGAGGTGGGGCCACTCCATGTTGGAGCCCGTAAAAAAGGACCCGATGCCGGCAATGTCTTGGGCGGCGCCGACACCCTCATGCGTCAGGTGGGCGGATTTTCGATCGATCTCGACTTCATAGTACTCCGTGGCGGCTTCTAGTTGCACCTCTGCCGTCTCCAATTCTTTTTGGGTCTTGGCGATGACCTCCTGAGCCTTTAGAATCCTGGCGCTGTCCTTTTTCTTCTTGGCATCCGACAGTTCGCCCTGGGCATTGGCCAAGGTGCGTTGTGCCGTGTCGACCTGTTGTTTGAGTTGAGTGTGCT
>JADFHU010000051.1 GCA_022567055.1 Planctomycetota bacterium | reverse complement strand
GTGGCACAGTCGTTTGCGGGGACAGTGGGGGCGCCGGACCTACTCATCGTTGCGATGGGGGTCACGCTGCTCTTCGTGATCTCTTACGTGTTCGGGCGGGAGGAGAAGGATACGGCTGATTTCTTCCTGGGGGGGCGTCGTGTGCCGCCGGTTGTGGCGTCGCTCTCTTTCGTTGCCGCCGAGATCAGCGCGCTGATGATCGTCGGGTTTCCCGCGACCGCCTACGGCGAGAATTGGGAGTATGTGCAGTTCTTCCTGGGGGGGCCGTCGCCCGCCTCTCTGTCGCCTTCCTCTTCATCCCCGTCTACTATCGATACAACGGACCCTGATTTCGACCCTTGTGACGGTGATTCCGCTGTCCTGTCTCTACCTGGCGATTGGCACGCTCCTGTTTGTCTTCTACCAGCAGCACCCCCAAGTCGCAGCGTCCGCGGAGGCCAAGGCGGTGTTACCACACTTCGTGGCCTTTTCCCTGCCGGTGGGATTGAAAGGCCTCATGTTGACCGCCATCATCCTGGCCAGTATCGATTCGCCGCTCAGTTCCCTTTGCTCCTCCTTTGTGACCGATATTTATCGTCCCTTGATCCGGCGGCAGGGCAGCGAAAGGCATTATCTGCTGGTGTCGCGCGTAGGCATCGTGGCATTTGGCGTGGTCTTGGCCCTGATCTCCTGGTCATGTCAATCGATCGAGAATGTCCTCTGGTTTGCCTTTCAGATGTTTTCGGTGACGGGAGGTGCCCTACTGGGGATCTTCCTATTGGGCATGCTGACGCAACGGCGGGCCAAGCTAGGTAATGTCGTCGCGATGGTGGCCAGCACGCTGCTAACGATAGGACTGTTGTTGCTATCCAAGTGGGAGATCATCCCGCTGGCCTGGAGCTGGGTCATCGTCGTGGGCACGGGGACGACCTTTCTCATCGCCTATGTACTGGGATCGGCACAGCCCAAGGCTGGTGGCATCTCAGTGGATCCTTCTCCGCAGCATGGCCATCAGTGAAACGAACAGAAGCACCAAGATGCCCGGCGTGAGGGCGCAGCCGATCAGCAGTGTGACTCCCAGGGCGGGATGGGTTTCCAGAAAGGTGGCGGCCTGTTGAGATTTTGCCAACACCGTGGGCAATGGCTGATCGAGCTCAGAAAAGAAATCAACAAAATTGGCTAGCAAGAACGTCAGGTAGATGTAGAGGATGCCGGCAAAGGCCCCCGGCACAACGAGAACATAGTAGAATATTTTTTCTGCGCCGCCTGCCTCTTCCGCCGGAGTAAAGCATTCTTCGTTCTCTCACAGTTTTGGCTCCATGGATTCGAGTGTTCTTCTGAGCAGTCAACACGAAATGTAGCCCAAAAAGGACTTGCACTCCAGTGTTCATTTCGTTCTATTTGGCAAATCGATATGTTCGGCTGTGCATGACGGGTAGTATCGATCCCGTCGTCAGTAGGAATGATAAAGTAGGGTGTCTCTGGGCGAATCTCCTATGGATAGTCAGCGGCGGCTAGGCGACGCAGGCCCAATTGCCTGCTGCAAAATCTGGTTTGAGGCGGACGGAGAATACGTCTTTGGCGCCGGCATTGCCCGCCTACTGGAGAACATCGAGGGCTGGATACGCCGCAGGCCGGGGCCCGGGACGCTCACATGAGTTACCGTTATGCCTGGAATCTCATCCAGAAGGCCGAAGCGCATCTGGGCAGTAAACTCCTGGACAGGCGAACGGGTGGGTCGCGGGGGGAAAGCTCTCATCTGTCGAGTGAAGGTCGTCCGCTGTTGGACCGCTTCAACCCGTTGAAGCGTGACGTGGCGGCCTACTCCCATGGGCGATTCGCCGAATTGTGCGACCTGCAAGAGAGCGGGAGGCGCAGATGATTCTCCGGGACGAGGCCCTGGCGATCGTCGATGAGAAACTCGGCGCGATGCGACTGCCCACTGAAGAGGTGAAGACCCAGTCGGCTTTGATGCGCAGGATTGCCCAGGACCAGCATTCCCGTCTGGACATCCCACCCTTCAACCGATCGGCCATGGATGGGTTCGCCATACCGGCGGGAGATGTGTGTGAGCGCTACCGGGTTCTGGAGACAATCACGGCCGGGATCACACCGACGAAGGCTCTCCTGCCCGGCACGGCCACCAGGGTCATGACGGGCGCTGCGGTCCCGGAGGGCGCCGCACGGGTGGTGATGGTGGAGTTGGCCGAGGAGAGCGGTGCTGAGGTCACCTTCGAGCGCATTCCGGAGACCACGAATATCTGTTCCACGGGTGAGGATATGGCCCGTGGTGACCTGGTCTTGGAGGCCGGCGCCCTGCTGGGGCCCCTGGAGATTGCGAGTCTTGTTTCTGTCGGCATCACGGAGATTCCGGTGGGACGGGCGCCGCGGGTGGCAATCCTGAGCACGGGGGATGAGCTGGTGGACGACCCAGGTCTCTTGGTGCCGGGCAAAATCATGAATTCCAATGGCCCTCTGCTGCGAAGTCTCTGTCAGCGCTCGGGCCTCGAGGTGGTTCGCTGCGAGAGGGTGGCAGACAGCTTGGAGGCTACGGTGGACGCGCTGACGGCGTGTTTGGCCGAGGCCGACATCCTGATCCTCTCGGGCGGTGTGTCGGTTGGCGAGTTCGACTTCGTGCCGCAAGCCCTCGAGCGAGTCGGACTGACCATTCATTTCGATCGACTCGCGATGCAGCCGGGCAAGCCGACCACCTTTGCCAGTTCGCCGGAGAAGATCGTCTTTGGCCTACCCGGTAATCCCGTGGCTGTCTACTTGATGTTTCACCTCTTCGTGTTGCGTGCGGTCGCCCTGTTGGCAGGTTCGCGCCACGGGGTCTGCTATCGATCTCTGATCTTGGGATTCGACTATTCCCGCAAGAATGCCGGTCGCTTGGCCTATGTTCCCTGCCAACTGGGTCATGACGGATCGATTCAACGCATCAACTATCATGGCTCTGCCCACTTGCTGGCCCTGCATAAGGCGGACGGTTTCTTCCTGGTGCCGCAGGGGGCGTCTAAACTATCCCGGGGAGAGCGGGTGGAGTTCTTGAGCATGAGGGGAGGTTTCGAATGATAGATCTTTTTGGTCGACGCAGCACCTATTTGCGCGTCTCGGTGACCGACCGCTGCAATCTCCGCTGCACCCACAGCTGGATGCACGGCATGGGACGCTAGGCCATGTCGCAATTTTCACATGTCGATACCGAGGGCCGAGCCAATATGGTGGATGTAGGCCACAAGAAACCGCAGCAGCGGCGGGCCGTTGCCCGGGGAGAAATCCAGGTTTCGCAAGAGGTTATCAGACTAATCAAAGAGAACCAGATGAAGAAGGGCGACGTGCTGACGGTGGCCCAAATTGCGGGCATACAGGCGGCCAAACAGACCTCTCAGTTGATCCCCCTCTGTCATCCGCTGCTGCTCAATCGGGTGGATGTGCAACTGTCCCTCACATCCGACACGGTGGTCGCGCAGAGTGAGGTTCAATGTGTGGGACGGACGGGTGTTGAGATGGAGGCCCTGACGGCGGTCAGCGTCGCACTACTGACGGTCTACGACATGGCAAAGGCGGTGGACAAGAAGATGCAGATGGGGCGGATTCGTCTCCTGGAGAAAGAAAAATGCGATGAATAGGAACCTGTGGCTGGTCCTGTTTGGCGCTATCAGTATGGTTGCCTTGATGATATCCCACAAGGCGGGACGCATCTATAACGACAGGCACTCCGAGGTCAGCGACCTCGTGATTCTTTGCGCGGACAATCTGGCGGAGCCCATCCAAGCGGTCTCCGAGGCCTTCATGCGCGAGCATCCGCAAATCCTTGTCCGGTCTGCGGTTGTGGCAGGTGACCCAATCGCGGGCCCCCTGTCTGAGTTCGATCGGCGCTGCGACCTCTGGGTGTCTGAATCAGGGCAAGCTGCAGGCGTCGGCTACTCCGTGGTAATTTCCCCAGGGGCGAAGAACCCATTAGCGGCCCGGTTGTGGGTGGACTTCTTGGCATCGCCCAGCGCCCGGGCTGTCTTGAGTCGCCACGGGCTGTCTTCCCTTACGCTTTCTGAAGTTAACGGTCACGGGCCAGACACTGAGCGACCCAGAGAGAAACGACAATAATGGAACTGATCGACACCCACTGCCACCTGACCAGCGAAGAACTGGCGCCCGACCTTGAGGCGGTCTTGGCACGCAGCCGGATGCAGGGTGTGAGCGAGTGGATTACCATCGGCACGGACCTGGAACACAGTCACGACGCCGTGGCCTTGGCTCAGCGAATTGAAGGCCTGGTCGCGGCGGTGGGCTTGCATCCGCACGACGCGAAACACCTCACCCGCGAATCCATGGAGACGCTGCAGCACTTGGCGGGTCACCCCGCAGTGGTTGCCATTGGTGAAACAGGTCTCGACTACCACTACGCGTTTTCAAGCCGCAAGGAACAGATCGAGGCATTCGAACGCCACCTGGCCCTGGCCGAGACAGAGAAGCTCCCCGTCGTGATCCACACACGTGAGGCCTATGACGATACCTTGGCCGTCCTGGACCAGTTTCGTGACCGCCTGAACCGTGTCGTCCTGCACTGCTTTTCAGGCAATGCCGAGGAGGCGGGTAAGGCCCTGGATCGCGGGTTCACCCTGTCCTTCACCGGCGTCGTTACGTTCAAGAACGCCCATGAGATCCGTGCGGCGGCGCGAATCGTGCCCTTGGAACACCTCATGGTGGAAACGGACTGTCCCTATATGTCTCCCGTACCGATGCGCAAGCAACGGGTCAACGAGCCGGCACTGTTGATCCACACCGCCCGGTTTCTGGCGGAGCTTAGAGAGATGGATCTGGCTGAATTTGTCCAGCGCACGACGGAGAATGCCAGGCGTTTCTTTGCGTTAGAGAGGATCGCCAAGGGCGGCAATGGTTTCAAAAAACCAAGTGTCTAAAAACTGTCTTTGGTGCCTTTTCGGGGGTAGGAAAAGCATTTTCTCCGGTATTACTTGACTTTTCCCGGACCCGTTCACTATTTACATAGTCGCAGACGTGCGGCGTCTGCCAGAGATCGTGAGTATGGACATGTTGGGTTGGAAGCGTCGCCCACTTCTTTTACTGCGTCATTGAGGTTCTGACAAGATTCATGCCAGGGGTATATGAACAGATAGATGTCGATCGCATTCAACAGGCCAACGACGTGGTGGATGTCGTCGGTGAGTATGTGAGTCTGACGCGGCGGGGCAGCGAGTGGGTGGGGATCTGTCCATTCCATGAAGATCATCGGCCCAGCATGTATGTCACAGAAGTGAAGCAGATTTTCAAGTGCTTCGCCTGTGGGGCGGGGGGGGACGTGTTCAAGTTCGTGCAGATGCACGAGCATCTGACCTTCCCGCAGGCCATTGAGAGATTGGCGCAGCGAGCAGGCATCACCCTGGAAAGACGCGCGCGGGGGCCCCGACCCGACAGAGACGAGAATGAAACTGATCCGGTCCTGTTGGCGCGTGTCAACGATTGGGCCTGTCGTTATTTTGAGCTGAACCTCTCGGACGAGAAGAGGGGAGCCATGACCCGCGCCTACCTGCAGGATCGCCAGATTTCGGCGGAATCCGCAAAGACCTGGCGCATGGGATTGGCGCTGCCTTTGGATGCCGACCTGATCGAGGCGGCCGAGCAGAGGAATATCCCGCGGAGGGACTTGGAAGCCGCGGGTCTGATAACATTGCGTGGACAGGACAAGTTCGTCAATCGTCTGATGTTCCCGATTACCGATGTGCAGGGCAGGGTCATAGGGTTCGGTGGACGCACGCTCGGTGAGGACCGCGCGAAGTATGTCAATTCCCCGACGACGCGCCTGTTCAACAAGAGTGACTGTCTCTATGGCCTGGAACAAGCCCGGCATGCGATTGTAAAAAACCATACCGCGGTTGTCGTCGAAGGATATACCGACTGTATCATGGCGCACCAACTGGGATGCAGCAATGTGGTGGCCACGCTGGGGACCAGTTTCACGAATGGCCACGGGCGCTTGCTGCGGCGTTACGCGACGACGGTGGTGTTGATTTTTGACGGGGACACCGCAGGGTCGGAGGCAGCGAACAGGGCTCTGGACGTGTGCTTGAAGCATCGTATCGATATTAAAGTGGCGTCGGTGCCGCATAGCATGGATCCCTGTGAGTATTTATTGGGCCATGGCGCCGACGGTTTTAGGGATTTGGTGGCAGGCGCTCGGGACGTCCTGGAGTTCAAATGGGACCGACTGCAGCAGCAGTTCCAAGCGAACACTACCCTCTCCGGCCAGAAATCTGCCCTTGAGGAGTTTCTGCAAACCGTTGCACTGGCCCTGAGCAGTGGAAACGTCTCGGTCCTTGACCGGGGCATTGTCGTTAACCGAATTGCCACTATGCTGGGGATGGACCGCCGCCACATTGACGGCGAGTTGAACCGGCGTTTGCATAAAGCGACGGCTTCTTCCGTGAGGGGCGAGCCGGCTGGGGCGCCGACCGACACCGGGCAGAGCGTGCAGGCCGTTGCCCAACAGGAGATCCTGGAAGTCTTGTTGAACGAGCCGAAGTTATTTGAACTGATCCGGGAAGAAATTTCAGTTGAGTCTTTCGATGTACCGATACAAAAGGAGGTTGCGGGTGTGTTATTTGAGTTGCTTCGAGCGAGCGATAGGGTGACGGGGGCCGATGTATTGGCCCGGATCGATTCGGTGGAGGTGGCACGCTGTGTGACTGAATGGATGGATGTGGGTGAGCGCAAGGGGAACTACCGGTCCCGTCTGGACGGGGCGCTGCAAGCCCTCAACCGAAAAAAGAGGTTTGCCATTGAGGAGGTCGCGGCGACGGACAACGAATCGATCACGATGCTACTCAATGCCACAGAACGTGCCGGCGTACAGCACGGGCATAATTTGGGGATGATTGAATAGAGTGGGCCGATAAAGGGATCGTGTACCTGTTTGCCGGCGCGTAAGGATAGAAGACGGAAAGACAGCCGGAAGGGAAGCTGAGTAGAACCGTTAGGCGTGGGCAACATTGTTCACAGAAAGTAGTGAGGTGGCTCTGGTGGCCAAGAAAGAGAAGAAGAAAAAGAAAGTGACAGTGAATAATCAGTCGAAAGCGGCTGGTGCCCAGAGTGCTGCGCCTGCGACCCGGCCTGGAGGAGAGGACGCAAAGATAATCAAGGCCCTCGTGGCCAAGGGCCGCAAACGCGGTTTCCTAACCTACGAGGAGATAAACAAGGAATTGCCGGACGACATCGTGGCGGGCAATCGCTTGGAGGAATTGCTGGCCTCCTTCGACGATATGGGAATTAGTCTCGTGGATGAAGCAGATGCGAACAAAAACAACGCTCCTCCCGGCAGGTCGGGGGCCGCGTTCGACTTGGCTGACGACGACGATGACGAAGAAGAAGAACCCTCCGGCACCCAACTGCGGGAAGATGCCGTGTTGGAAAAGGAACTGGTCGAGAGCGACAATTCTCGCAGAATCGATGATCCGATTCGCATGTATCTGACGCAAATGGGACAGATTCCCCTGTTGAACCGGGAGTCAGAGATTGCATTGGCCCGCAAGATCGAAATCTCCCGGATGACCTTCCGCCGCAAGATGCTCCAATCGGATTATTGTGCGAAGTCGGCCGTTGATCTACTCATGCAGGTCCATGCCGGCACCCTGTCTTTCGATCGGACCCTCAAGACCGGGGAGAGCAACCTCACGAGCAAGAGTACGATTAAGAAGAGGATTCCGTTTAACCTTGAAACGGTCGATAAACTCTTCAAGATCAATACCGAACTGTTTCCTGTGATTCAAGCGGCCAAGCATGTGGATGATGTCCGATTGGAGATCCGACATCTCCACCGGAATCGCCATAAGATTGCGACGTTGCTGGAAGAACTGAGTCTGCGCACCAGTCGTATACAACCCATCAAGGACAAGTTACACGGCATCTGCGAGAAGATGCAACAACTGCAAGACACGATTGAGATCGGTGTAACGGACATGATGACGGCCGATGATATCGAAGCGGTCAAGGAGGAGCTGTTGGGATTGCAGGACCTGGTCTTGGAAACACCGCAACAGTTGGGGAAGAAGCTGCGTTCGGTGGACCGGGTCTTTGCCCAGTACGAGGAGGCCAAACGCAACCTTTCCAGTGCCAATCTGCGTCTGGTAGTGTCTATCGCCAAGAAGTATCGCAATCGCGGATTGAGCTTTCTGGATTTGATTCAGGAGGGCAATACCGGCTTGATGCGTGCGGTCGACAAGTATGAGTATCGCAGAGGCTACAAATTCAGCACCTATGCGACCTGGTGGATCCGGCAGGCGATCACCCGTGCGATCGCGGACCACGCCCGTACCATTCGCATCCCGGTCCACATGATCGAGACCATGAGTCGTCTGCGGGCCGCCAGCAAGGCCCTGCACCAAGAGTTTGGACGTGAGCCGACCATCGAAGAGATCGCCGCGAAGGTCGAGATGCCGGTCGCGGAGACCCGCAGAGTCCTCAACATCTCAAAACATCCCATCAGTCTGGATAGGCCGATCGGCGAGAGCGAAGACAGCTACTTCGGTGACTTCATTGAAGACCACGAGGTTGACTCCCCCGTGGCGTCCGCCACGCAGGAGATGCTCAAAGAGCGCATCGATGTGGTGCTGAAGACGCTTTCCTACCGCGAACGGGAGATCATCAAACTACGCTACGGCATTGGCGACGGGTACACCTATACCCTCGAAGAGGTCGGGCGGATCTTCAAAGTGACACGGGAACGGGTCAGGCAAGTCGAGGCCAAGGCCATACGAAAACTACAGCACCCGGTCCGCGCCAGAAAGCTGGAAGGATTTCTGGATCAGAGTGTTGTGTAGGGTATTTGGATTTCTGACTCACCCGATCACCTCTTTACCACCCATGTAAGGCCTCAACACCTCTGGGATCGTGATCGACCCGTCACGGTTTTGGCAGAGTTCCATCACCGGAATCAACACTCTGGGAGAGGCAATGACCGTGTTGTTGAGGGTGTGGCAGTAGAGGTTTTTCTGGGTCTGAGGATCCCTGTAGCGGAGATTCATGCGACGTGCCTGGAAGTCATTGAACTTGCTGGCGCTGTGTGTCTCGCAGTAACCTTCCCTCGATGGCATCCAGGTTTCGATGTCAAACTTCTTGGCCTGTCCCCGCCCGAGATCCCCCGTGCAGACATTGACGACACGGTAGGGCAGTCCCAAGCCTCGGAGGACAGCCTCGGCATTGGCCAGGATTTCGTGGTGATGGGTGTTGCTCTGGACTTCGCTGTTTGCGCAGATGATGACTTGCTCTACCTTGTCGAATTGATGAATGCGATAGAGACCATAGGTATCCTTGCCGGCGGCGCCCGCCTCCCGTCGGAAGCAGCTGGACTGTCCCACGAATTTGAGCGGCAGTTCTTCCGCCGAGAGTATTTCATTCATACGATAGGCCGTGAGTGGCACCTCTGCCGTGCCCACCAGATTCAGGCCATCTCTCTCCATGCGGTAGGTCTGCTCTTCGGCACCGGGATAGTAACCGGTGCCCCGCATGGCTTCGTCCTTCATGAGTAAGGGCACGGTGAGCGGACAGTAGCCCCGTTCCACCATGAGATCCAGCGCGTAGCGCAAGACGGCCCAGTGCAGCAGCGCCCCATCTCCCTTCAGGAAGTAGTTGCGGGTCCCCGCCAACTTCACACCGCGCTCCACGTCGATGATGCCTAAATCGACGCCGAGTTGCAGATGATCCTTCACCTCGAAGTCGAAGGTTGGGATGTCACCCTCGGTGCGTATCTCGATGTTTTCCGTATCGTCCCGGCCCAGGGGCACATCGGCGTCCGCCGGTTGCGGTACCTGCAGCATGAGGTCCTCGAACACGGGGCACAGATCTTTGATTTCGCCATTGTACTGGGACTCCCGCTTCTTGAGATCGGCCAACTGGGCCAAGGCCGCTGCCTTTTCACCGTCGGCCAACTTGGGAATAGATTTGCCGGTCTTGTTCTTGTCCGTGGCAATCTCCTGCAGCTGCTTCTTCGCCAGAGAGATCTGTCGGGCGACCTCGATCAGGCGGTCCACGTCGGCGTTGATCCGTTTGTCCAGGGCGGCTTTCTTGTAACGCTCGGGGTTCTCCCGTATCTGTTTGATATCGATCATGAGGCGTTGCTCAATTCAATGGGGCTGAGTTCTCTGGTCTCGCGAGACCAAGTTGTTTCTACTCTCGATCCTTTAACCCGTCCTGTGGATCTGGGCCGAGAAGTGCTTCGATTGCCTCTAGAGATGTCTTGAAGACTTCCCGCATCTCCTTGGCATAGGGGTTCAAGATCTGTAGCCCGCGAAACAGATCCATGGA
The DNA here is from genome assembly GCA_022567055.1 of Planctomycetota bacterium. GTDB lineage: Bacteria > Planctomycetota > Phycisphaerae > Sedimentisphaerales > Anaerobacaceae > JAIPFM01. The sequence continues at coordinate 3,845 of JADFHU010000051.1, read as the reverse complement.
GTCGTTGCGGGCAATGTCTCTGATATTCAGTAGGTTTCGAAAGCTCTCCGTATCGATCTCGGAGGATGTCACCTTCATTCTTTCCAGGACACGGCCCAGGAGTTGCGTCAGGCAGAGGGAGGTGGCCGTGTTTCTGTCATGCGCGTCTGAAGACATGTGAATGGCTCTCAAGCCCTTCCCGCGAAAGTAGGCGTCCCAGTATTGCAGCAGGTCTGGCCTGGTATCGGCGTTGGGACAGAGCACGATGGGCAGATTCGTCAGGCCGCTTTTGGCCGAGTCGGGTCCGAACATGGGATGGGTCAGCAGGACGTTCTTCATGTCAAAGTGCTCTCGGAACACCCTCTCCGGATGGAGTTTGACGGAGCAGACATCCAAGATTGCCGCGTCCGACCTGATAAAAGGCTTCGCCTTCTTGACGACCTCCTCGAGGTAGAGCATGGCGACAGAAAAAAAGACCGCATCGGCAGAGGCCGCTTCTTGCAGGGCATTCGGATTGGCGAGCCCTCGTTTGTAGTAACGCAGTTCAAAGTCATCGGCGAATATGTCCGCAAGGAGTCTACCAAAGCGGCCAAAGCCGATGATTCCCACTGTTTTGATATGCACGGCTGATCCTATCGTCTCTGTGCGTATTGAATCGGCGAACATGACAGAGACGGGATCTTAGTGTATCCGGGGATGACGAACAAGTTCTATCTGACTTCTAAATAATCAGTCCGTCTGGCCCAATATCCGGCTCTCGCTTACCCCTGAGCTTAGGGACCGTCAAGAAATAACTTGGACTTTTGAATGCCCAATTGCACCCCATCTTTGATCGCTTCTCAATCGCGAAAGCCGCGACGTAGAACAGCTACGCCTATGGTTCCGCTCAATCGGGCGCGACCAAATATGGGGCACACTTGGACCCCAAATTGTCCAATTTATTTATTGCCGATCCCTTATCGAGGTAGCGGTGAGCGACCCTGTTCTCGGGATCGATTTCCAATACCGCTCGATACCAACGAATGGCTTCCTCGGTCTTGCCTTCCTGTCGGAAACGGTGTCCCAGATTGAGTCGAATGCGGATCCGCAAAGCTGTCTCCGTCGCCAGGTCTTCCGCGTAGAGGTAGTACCGGATAACGAAGGGCATAAGCTCGGGCCGGTGGTGGTGGGCCAGGGGTTCCAGCGTCAGGGCCGCATCGAAGTGATAGGCCGCGCTGTCCGGATTGGCGGCACGACCCTTCTTGATCAACCGAACGGCCTCCTCTGCTTTTCCTTCGCCGTCAGAAATCCGGTTGGGGTGTAACTTCCAGGTCACCCAGTCGGACCAGAGGAGCCAGGCATTCAGGGTGTAGGCCTCGATGTCCTGGGGATCAATCTCAATGCGACGGTTGATACAGGCCACCGAACTGCCGAAACCGTATGGGGATCCACGCGGGTCGGAATGGTGCCCGAAGTAATCCGTACAGACGTCCAGGATCTCGGTGCTGTACACCTGCTGCAGATGGTCCAAGACCCAGAGCGCGGTCCGACCCAGATTGACGCTGTTCGTGGTCTCCTGGAGTGGGTCCTCGATGGTCCATTCGATGGTCTGGGATCGGTAGAGCAGTACGCCGGAGTCGATGTCCACGGCGGTCTCCGTCGCAATCACCGGGGTGAGAGCCGCCGATGTCGAGTCTTCTTGCTCGAGGCCGATCACATACTCGACTCTGCGACGGACGACGTCCGTCGTCTGCTCCAGACGCAAGCGCCGCAGGCTGGGGTCCTCTGGCTCTTGTCGCAACGTGACCTGCCACTCTGGACTATCCGGTTCTTCTTTGCCCGGTTCCTCTTTGCCGGTGTAATCGACGAGCTTCATATCCGGCAGATGCAGCCGCACGCGCTGCATGCGCAGGGCCTTGGCGTGCAGCTCAAACTGGCCCGAGCGGCCGAAGTCGGTGTCGTGGTGCTCCAATCCGAAGGACAGTGGGCTGCTACACCACAGTGCGATCAGCAAACAGAGCCATCGAGTCCGCGGCCGCCGAGGGATTTGACCGGTGGGTTGGCTCCGTCTCCCTACGGTGAAGCGCTGATCCCGGACATCGGCAGGGCAGCAAGTCGCCGACTCGACCCGCTCGGATCCCAGGAGAGGTCTTTCGTGGCGCATCTTGATGAACCCTCGTAGCATGGTTGTTCTGGTCTCATGGTAGTGTTGGGAGGACAATAATGCAAGGGTCGCAGGCACTCATGGACGATAGAGTATGGGGTTAGATCGAGGATCACCAGCACCCGCAGCCAGTCGAGTTCGTGCAGCGGGAAGGGACTTGTCCCGCCCTAGGAGCCTGTCGGAGAATTCCGTCGTCGGCCCGAGAGCGAGCAGTTTTTTCGCCTGGCAAAGACGGCGAAGCAGGCGATGTTGGTTGTATCGTCGATGCAGCCGGATGCAGCCAGGCGGAAAAAGGGCCGGTCGAAGCCAGATCGAATTCTCCGACAGGCTCCTAAGATGTGGCATGGTCCTCCCCGACTGCATCAGCGATGGTGCCGAAGCCATCGCGTTGGAGTAGTCTGCAGAGGCCACGGTTGATTCTCGCGACAATTCCGGGACCTTCGTAGACCAGAGCGGTGAGGAGTTGTACCGCCGAGGCGCCGAGGCGAATCTTGCGGTAGGCATCCTCGGCGCTGAAGATGCCCCCTGCGGCGATGATGTGATATCGTTTCTTATCCATCCGTCGGTAGAGTTCGCTCAACTGCTCGTTGATGAGTCCCTCCGCTGGTTTGCCGGAGATCGCCCCCGGCAGGTCACGCCACTGGTGAGCGGGGGTCCTGAGGGGAGCCTGCTTTCCCGGCGGGAGATTGAGCATGAATCCCGAGACAAAGGCGTGACCATCGACTTCTTTGAGCATTCGGTCCAGGGCTTTGCTGCCTCCCAGCGGCGAGACCTTGAGAAAGACCGGACAGCCGAGTTCTTCTGACTCGAGTCTTTCGAGGAGGCGGCGAATGCCTCCGGGCTCAGCGAAAAAGTCCCTACCCATTTCGGTATTGGGGCAACTCAAGTTGTAGACGAGGTAATCGGCGTGATCCTTGACCAGACGCGTTGTCCTCAGATAGTCATCGTAGATCGCGTCGTCAGTATCGGGTGGAGCGTCAATCCCCCGGTTGGTCTTGACAATGTTGACGCCCAGCGGCACCGGCCTGGGTCCTTGGGCGATTCGAGGGGCAATCGCTTCGGCCCCGTCGTTTTGTAGACCGTAATGGACGATCAGGGCGCGATCCTCCGGAAGGCGAAAAATGCGCGGCTTGGGATTCCCGGAGGAGGGATCGGCGGAAACTGAGCCGATTTCATAGAATCCAAACCCCAGGCAACTCGCCCCGGCCACGGCTACACCGCTCTTGTCCCATCCGGCGGCCAGGCCGACGGGATTTGCGAAGTGCATTCGCGCCACCTCGCATTCCAGCACCGGATCGCGATAGGCGTAGGTGCGCAGCATCATTGACCGCAGTGGGGCTGCCTTTCCGGCCCATTTTGACAGCCCCACGGTCATGTCGTGCATTCGTTCGGGATCGACGCGAAAGAGTAGCGGACGAACGACTGTCTTGTAAAAGGACATGGTCCCTCGACTAGCTGCGTGAGTGAAGGCCGATTCGGTTTCCCTCCGTGTCTAGGAGGAGTCCGATGAAGGGAAACCAACCGACCTGGTTGTAATCTGTTGCCATGCTTCGTTCTCCTGTCTAGTCTGTCCCAACGTCTTTAAGAGCACCTACACAAAATGACTCTGCATTCAAACGGCTTATTCTGCGTCTGGACGGCGTCAGGCTCCATCGACCGTCCTCGGACGGCCTGCTTCGCCTTCCTTGCCAGTCGCAGAAACGCTCGTTTTCGGTGCTACGAT
>JADFHU010000625.1 GCA_022567055.1 Planctomycetota bacterium | reverse complement strand
CGATGAAGATCTGGTCGCCGTCCTGAATCAGCGTGCTGGCCAGCTCGCCCAAGGTCTTCTTGGCCCCGACGTTTCGTACCGACTTGGAGAGAAAGGAGTAGTCGGACTGTTGGAGGACGCTGGCGCCGCCATGCGTCAGTTGCAGGAGGCCCTCGTCGGCGAGATTGTGGAGGTCCCTACGGACGGTGGCTTCGGAGACCTTGAGGTCTGCCGAGAGACGACCCACCTCGACCCGGCCGTTCTGGTAGGCTTGGGCCAGGATGCTCTCGCGGCGTTGTTGCATGGATGAAGCCATGGGTGCTACTTTCTCCGGTGTTGCCCAAGTTTCTGCTAGCATCGGCCAGTGTCGCTCCGAGACCCGATTTAATCAAAAAACGAGCATAAGTGCAACATAATTTGTTCATTATTTGATTGATTTGTGATCGATTTTGAAGTATTCTTGCCGGAGTTCAAGGCGTTGTCTGAAAACTCGGGCGTCGGCCCGAGAGCGAGTCATTTTTTCTTTGGCTGTTTTAGGCTGCTGGCGCCGCCGCGTTTCGGACAAAGGAAGCCGCTGTTTTCGCCTGGCAAGACGGCGAAGCAGGCGATGTTTTTTTATCGTCGATGGAGCCGGATGCAGCCAGGCGGGACAACTGCGGCTGCCTTTATCCGACAGTGGCTGCGTTAGCAGCAATTGGAACAACTAAAGAAAAGGGCCGCTCGAAGCCAGATCGAGTTTTCCGACACAGCCAAACATCTTGTGATTTTGACAGGCGGGTAGGCATGTACAGATTATCCTTGGGTGAGTCATCCTCTTCGCCGCGGGAGGCCATCGTGGCCGAGTGGTTGAAGTCCGAAGGTCAGGTGGTCACGGCGGGCGACTCGATTGTGCGCCTCGAAACCGGCGATGCCAATCTGGAGCTTACCTCGGCGGTGGCCGGCACGGTGAGACAGATCGCCATCCGTGAGGGGCTGGCTTGCCGGGTGGGGCAGGTGCTCTGCTATGTGGGCGACCCCGCCGAGCCGATCCCCGCCGTGTCGCCTGTCAATGATGCTCCCACAGTGTCGGCCACGGCGTCGGCGCAAGAATCCAATGAGACTGTGCAGACGCCCACCACAATTCCTGAGGTAGCGGTCATGTCACCCGACACACCATCATCATCTTCGCCATCATCTTCGGCAACAACAGGCCCGACGGGCCAGGTGATTCCCATCCTCATGCCTCAGGCCGGTCAGTCGATGGAAGAGGGTACTGTCCTCGAGTGGAAGGTCGCCGAGGGCGACAGCATCTCTACAGGACAGATCATCCTGGAGATCGAAACAGACAAGGCCAACATGGATGTGGAGGCGGTGGATTCCGGTCGTCTGGCCAAGATCGTGGCGCAGGCCGGTGACATCGTGGAGGTGAAGGTGCCCATTGCCTATCTGGCCGACAATGATGCAGATGTAGAGGCCTTCATCGCCGGGCAAGGGCTGGCCCCGGAGGCACCCGCCGATCCCTCCCCGTCCGTCACGAGGGACGAAACGCCCGTTATAGGGGCAAAGACCGCATCGTCCGTTCGCTCTTCCGGCCGTGTGAAGGCGTCACCGGCGGCGCGCAAGCTGGCGGCCCAAAAGAACATTGACTTGAACAGAGTTTCTCCGGGCTCCGGGCCCGGGGGGCGGGTGCTGACGACCGACTTGGCCTCTGTTGAGGCTGCCCCTGTTTCTAGTCTCGGCGGCCAACTCAGCAAGATGCGACGGGCCATCGCCCGCAACCTGCTCTTTTCGAAACAGACGATTCCCCACTTCTACGCTAAGGCCACGGTCGACGCGCAGCGCCTGTACGAGACCTATGGCCGCGTGAAGTCAGGTCAATTCAAGTGCACCATCAACGATTTTGTCGTGGCAGCCTGCGCGAGGTCGGTCCGAGAGTTCGAGCCCTTCCGCGGTCAGTTTCAGGCGGACGAGACCATCAAGGTATTTCCCGACTGTAACATTGGATTGGCCGTGGGCACGGAGGATGGCTTGACGGTGCCGGTGGTCCTCCACGCGGACCGTTTGACTCTGGATGCGCTCGCCGCCGAGATCCGTAACATCGTCGAGGGAGCGCGTCGGGGCAAAATGGCCAACGTCGGCCAGGGTGTCTTCACCATCACCAACCTGGGCATGTTCGGGGTCGAATCCTTCCAGGCGATCATCAATCCGCCGGAATCTGCCATCCTCGCCGTGGGCGCCCTGCGTGAAGATGTGAAAGTCGAAAATGGAGCGATCAAGCCCACCCGCCTGATGGCGCTGACACTCAGTGTGGATCATCGCGTGATCGATGGCGTGGTGGCGGCCCGGTTTTTGGCGCGGGTCAGGGAACTGTTGGAGACGCCGGAGCAATTGGTTTAAAAAAACGAACTCTCACGGAGGCACAGAGACACGGAGAAAAAGCAGATAAGAAAACTCTGTGTCTCTGTGCCTCCGTGAGAGGAAACAAATCGTTAGGCAGAAGCTATGAGTACAGAATACGACATCACCGTGATCGGCGCCGGCCCGGGGGGCTATGTGGCCGCCTTGAAGGCCGCCCGCATGGGGGCGCGGGTGGCGATTGTCGAGAAGGGGCATCTCGGCGGCGCTTGTTTGAACGTCGGTTGTATTCCCTCCAAGGCCCTGTTGGCTTCGGCCGAACTGCTCCACAAAATCCGTGCGGCCGGCTCCATGGGGGTGAAAGTCCACGGTGGCATCGAGTTTGACTGGGCTAAGATCCAGAAGCGAAAAGACAAGGTGATTCGCAAGCTGCGGGGGGGCATCAAGGGGCTGCTGGGGGCCGGCGACGTCCATTTGATGACGGGGACGGCCACGTTCAAGGCGGCGGGGACGCTGACCGTGACAACGAGCGAAGGCAAGGAAGAGACGATTCATACCAAGAACACCATCATCGCCACGGGGTCCGTGCCGGCCCGTGTGCCCGATTGGCCCACCGATACGCGGTGGGTCTGCACTTCGGACGAGGCCCTACACTGGAAGGCCTTGCCCAATCGCCTGCTGATCGTAGGCGGGGGCATCATAGGCTGCGAGTTTGCCTGCATGATGCATGAGTATGGCGTGGAGGTCCACGTGGTCGAGATGCTGGACGGATTACTCACCGGCATGGAAAGCCAATTGGGCGACGCCTTGGAGGCAAGCTTCCGTCAACGGGGCATCCGGGTCTTGACCTCCGCCAAGGTAGAGGGGATGACCGTGGGGCAGCCCGATGTCACGGTCTCTGTTTCGGGAGAGGCGCCCTTGGCAGTGGATAAGGTCCTGGTCGCCATCGGTCGTCGTCCCAACACCGAACACCTGGGGCTGGATGCCATTGGCTTGGCACCCGATCGCGGCTTCATTCCGGTCGACGACCGCATGCGGACCGCGGTGGCCGGCGTCTACTGCATCGGTGACGCCAATGGTCGATGTCTATTGGCCCACGCCGCCAGCGCTCAGGGAGAGGCCGCGGTGCAGGACGCTCTGGGCCGGGGTGAGGCCTTTTCCTTGCCCATTCCCAGTGCGGTCTATACCTTCCCCGAGGTCGCCGCGGTGGGCATGACGACGCGGGAAGCGACGGAGCGGGGGATCCCGGTGAAAGTCGGCCAGTTTCCGATCGGGTATCTTGGCAAGGCGATGGCGGTGGGAGAGGAGGGTGGATTTGCCCGTGTGGTCAGACATCGCGACGACAACACCCTCCTCGGCGTGCACCTGATCGGTCACAATGCCACCGAGATCATTGAGGTGGCGACGGCCATGTTGACGATGAAGGCGGACACCCAGGCCTTGGCCAAGATGGTCTTTGCACACCCGACCCTTGGTGAGGCTGTCAAGGAAGCGGCCGAGGATTCGTTCGAGGCGGCCTTGCATCGAC
>JADFHU010000624.1 GCA_022567055.1 Planctomycetota bacterium | reverse complement strand
GAGTTGGAAGGTTGTCCTGGCTACCTGGATCAAAGAGCATGCCGGGGTGAACAATCGTTGGTTCAGTGAGCGTCTCCACATGGGCACGATCTACAACATCAGCAAGGGCATCCACCAGGAGATCAAGGAAGGCAATAGACGCAAAGGCGACTGGCGGAAGCTCAAGAGAGCTAAATCAAAAGCCTGACCCTCAATCCTGACCCTAACCTCGTTTGGGTCAACCCCAGCGTTGCAGAAATATCAGGGTATGCCTTCGGCATACGTAAGGTGGTTTTACCACAGAGAACTGTAGAGGACACAGAGAAGCTATCGCCGCAGTTGTCCTCCTTCTTTTCTCTGTGGCCTCGGTGCTCTCTGTGGTGCATCTTACACCTCACCGAAGGTGAGATCTACAATCAACACACTCATGTGAGCCATACAGGCCATGCACAATGAATATCTCTCTTTCAAGAAGTTCTTAGTGTTTAAGTATGCAACCGAAGGGTCAAGCAAGGTTGTTTTCCTTGTAGTCGCGATCAACAGCGTCAACCGGGAACGAGGATCAGTTGTCTATCCTAGCGCCTTGACCACGGCCTTGGGGTTCTCTTCAAACACGCGTAGCAAGGCCCGGGCCGGCCCTCGGGGGATCCGCCGGCCCTGTTCCCAGTTTTGCACGGTATCGACACTGACGCCGATCATGTGGGCAAACTTCTCCTGTGAGACTCCGATATCTGCACGGAGCTTCTTGATGTCTAAAGCGCTGTATTTGAAGACGCGGGAAGGGGACTGTTGCCCCCGAAGGATCCTGCCGCCCTCCTTGACACTCTCGATCATTTCCTGAAACTGTTCTTTCTTCATATTCATACCTACCCTACGCGAGCCTCGCACTGACAATCCGATTCAGGCTGACCCCGGCTTCAGCGGCCTCCAGCGTCAGCTTCCGGTGTACCTCGGGAGGAACACGTACCATGAATTTTCCGCTGAATAGGCGGGAAGAAAGCGCGTCCGGGACGGGTTCGCCGTTGGCCCGAAGGTCTTCCACTACTTCGGCGACAAGCCCCCGGATACCTCGTAGGGCTGCCTCTGGCGTGCGGGCTAACCAGCTCAGGCTGGGGAACTCTGCACATAGACCTGCATACTCTTGGTCCTCTTCGGACCAGGTTACGCGATACGTATAGCGATCGTCAGTCAGTTTTTTTGGTTTCATTTTGCACCCGTTCAATGGCACCCTAATAGTCGGACTATCTTAACTAGTACCAATAGTGATACTATCAGTCAAGGCAAAAGTTCTGCAAAAAAGCCCCTTGAAGGCCACAGGAACGGACGATGTCACGACCTCAGAGCGATGGGCGATCTGCTTGCCACACACCGGCGAAAAGCAGGGGATATCGGTGGAGGGTAGTGGAATGAGACCAAATGCGAGGCAGCTTCAGAATCACCCGTATTGAGTGAGAAAGCCGGATTATCGGCCAAAATAGAGGGAAATGAGGAAACTGGGGAACGAGGATTCGAACCTCGACTAAATGATTCAGAGTCAGTCGTGCTGCCATTACACTATTCCCCACTATTAACTTTTTGGACGGGGGGCACTATACCCCCGGCAAGGTAACGCGTCTATAGAAATCGGCGTTTGCCGGGTGGAGTTTTCAGACAGGGCCCAGGTCTTCTCTCGCTTGCAAGCCGCCTAAATTCCACTATATTCATGGCCCAATGAGCAATCGCATTCGCAAACGAGTAGAGACTCTGCGCCTGACGATCAGGCAACACGACCACCTCTACTACGTTCAGAACACGCCGGAGATCTCCGACCCCGCCTATGATCGGCTCTTCGCCGAACTGAAGGACCTGGAGACTGAGCACCCCGAGTTGGTGAGCGAAAACTCACCCACCCAGCGGGTCGCCGGCAGCCCCTCCCGGACGTTCGAGTCCGTGACCCATAGTTCGCCCATGCTCAGTGTCGATAACACCTACAGCGACGACGAACTCAGGGCCTTTGATGATCGGGTCGCGAAGCAACTCGGCGACTCTGATTATGACTATGTCGTTGAACTCAAGATAGACGGATTGGCCATTTGTCTCCGCTATGCCGCGGGCGACCTGTCGCTGGCCGTCACGCGGGGGGACGGGCAGACCGGCGACGATGTGACCGCCAACGTCCGCACGATTCGGTCGGTGCCCCTGACGCTCTTGCCAGGGAAGAAGATGCCCCAGGAACTGGAGATCCGTGGCGAGATCTATATGCCCAAATCCACCTTCGACGAACTCAATCGACTCCGGCAGGAAGCCGAGGAGTCTCTGCTGGCCAATCCCCGCACGGCGGCCGCGGGGTCCCTGAAGCTTCTCGATCCCGGTGTGACCGCTTCCCGCAACTTAGCCTTTTTCGCCTACGCCACGGGGCCGCTCTCCGCTGCCCTGGGGCAAACACACTGGGACACGCTGGCCCGACTGCGGGCCTTGGGGGTCCCGGTCAATCCTCATGTCCAGCGGGCGGCGACCATTGAGGAAGCCATTGCCCTCTGCGATGCCTGGAACGTCCGACGGCGCGAGCTGGACTATCAGATCGATGGCATGGTGATTAAGGTCAACCAGTTGAGCTTACGGGATCAACTGGGCTCGACGGGAAGGGCGCCGCGCTGGTGCATCGCCTACAAGTTTCCCGCCGAACAGGCTGAGACAATCGTCGAATCCATCGATGTGCAGGTCGGCAAGAGCGGCATCTTGACACCGGTCGCCAATCTGACTCCGGTGCAACTGGCCGGCACGACGGTGAAACGGGCCAGTTTACACAACTTCGACGAACTTCAACGTTTGGATGTGCGATGCCACGATCGTGTGGTGATTGAAAAGGCCGGAGAGATCATCCCCAAGGTGATTCGAGTCAAGCACGCGGAGAGACCGGCGCAGACCACCGCCTTCGCCATCCCGCAGGTCTGTCCCAGTTGCGGACAGGCGACGCAAAGGGACAAGGACGGCGTCTATATCCGCTGCGTCAATCCACAGTGCCCGGCCCAGCTCAAAGAACGGCTGAGGTATTTCGTGGGCCGCGATCAAATGGACATCGAAAACCTCGGAGCGGCGCTGATCGATCAGTTGGTCGATACCGCTCTGGTTTGCGACTTTTCGGATCTCTATACCCTGGACAAGGCGCAGCTCTTGTCCCTGGAGCGCATGGCGGAGAAGAGTGTCGCCAACATACTGGACGCCATCGAAAGGAGTAAGACGCGTCCCCTGTCGCGATTCATTGCGGCCCTGGGCATTCGGCACATCGGTGGACAGTCCGCCCAAATCCTGGCCAATCACTTTGGCGGCCTGAACATTTTGATGGCCGCCTCCTCCGCAGAGTTCGAGGCCGTTGACCAGATCGGTCCCACCATGGGGGAGAGTTTGGCGGCCTACTTTTGCGATCCCCAGAGCCGGGGTGTCGTTGAACGACTCTTGGCTGCCGGACTGAATCCGGCCGAGCCGGCGCCGAGCCGACAGGATCGATCCCTGGCGGGCAAGACCTTCGTGGTCACGGGTACGTTGGAGAAGTACACACGCGAGGGAATCAAAGAAGCCATCCAGGCGAGCGGCGGTAAAGTTGCAGGCAGCGTTAGCAGGAAGACAGACTATCTCGTCGTTGGAAAGAATCCCGGCAGTAAGCATGCGAAAGCTTTAGAATTGGGCGTAGAGGTCTTGAGCGAAAAAGATTTCGAAGAAAAGTGTAACATGCCCGCTGAGCTTTAGAACCTCACAGGAAGTCTAGACCCGCTGAAACATTGAGCCAAAGCCAAGAAAAACTCATGTCCTTGGCCCTCGAGTTGGCCGCGGAGGGTGTCGGCTCAGTCGAGCCCAACCCTGCGGTCGGGTGCCTCATCGAAAAGTCG
>JADFHU010000623.1 GCA_022567055.1 Planctomycetota bacterium | reverse complement strand
CGCGTCTCCCTTGCCCTCAGCTAGCCTTCGCCTCCGTTCGGGCCGGCTCGATACTTTAGTTTGAAGTATAAGACATTATGAATCATACTATCATTCTCAAGTCGCCGGACATGCCCGGCCCACACATTCTGGTCTCGTCGCACTGAGCGAACCGCGCATGAACGAGCAGGATGTTTGGTTTTAGGCAAAGTTTAGACCGAAAGGAACTGGACGAATCATGCAACTCAGGAAAAAAGGCTTTACACTGATTGAGCTTTTGGTCGTCATTGCCATCATCGCGGTTTTGATGGGTATCCTCATGCCCGCCCTGCAACGCGTCCGAAAGCAGGCGCGCGGCGCGGTGTGTCAGTCGAACCTGAAGCAGTGGGGGACCATGTTCACCATGTATACCACCGAGCACGATGGCAAGTTCAATACGCGGTACGCCCCCGCCCCCCCGGGGGCCCCGCATCAGGGTCGATGGTTCGACTCCATGCTCGATTACTACCTAGATGCGGAGGACATTCGCCTCTGTCCCGTGACCACGAAACTCGCCAATCCCGACAAGGTCCCCGGCCTAGACATCTGGGGAGACACCTTCACCGGCTGGGGTAAGGTCGACCGGGGCGGCAGCCAACGGATCGGCGTTTATGGCAGCTATGGCATCAACGGCTGGGTCTACAAGGCGGGGAACCCCACGGTCTATGGAAAGCCCGCTAATTTGTTCTGGGAAACCATGAACGTCCGGGGCACGGCTGACATCCCCCTGTTCCTGGACTGTTATTTCTGGTGTGGCTGGCCCGAGGCGCAAGATACGCCCCCCAAGTGGGGCCCCGGAGACGGCCCCAACGGCGAGGACTGGCAGAGCCGTCCCGATGCGGACTCCATGAATCGCTTCGCCATCAACCGGCACGACGGGGATGTAAATGTCCTCTTTATGGACGGTCACGTCACCCCTGTGGGGCTCAAGGGCCTCTGGGAGCTGAAATGGCATAAAGGCTACATCCGCAACGGACCCTGGACCTCAGGGGGCGGTGTGCAGGATGAAGACTGGCCCAATTGGATGAGAAGCCTGTAGATGTGACCTTTGTGTTTTCAAGGCTCTATTAGGGCTAAGCGGCCGCGCAGAAATAACTTCCCATTTATAGGGGCAATCTTGACATTATCTTCGGGCGCTTCTCAATCGCGAATTCCTCGTCGTAGGACAGCTACGCCTGTGGATTCGCTCAATCGGCGCGACCCAATCTAACGCCAATTTGCTCCCTCTAAACTGTGAATTTATTTCTGCGCGACCGCTAAGGGATCCTGCTCAGCGATCTTAAAATCACCACCAAAACAGTCGGTTACCACCAAAACGTCCGGCCATATCACCAAAGTGGCGCCAGTCCACGTGACCGTCCAGGAACCCGATATTCCCGCCGAGGGGCTCCGCGTCGTTTTTCAAGTGACTGGTACGATCGTACAGTCCATGCTGGCCCAGCATCCCCCCTTGTACGAAGGCGAAATCCCCATTGGGATAGGTTTCACTCCGCAGCTCCATGGCGGAGAGCACGACGTCGACAACCATCTCGCGTGAGGCCCCCTGCTTCTCCAGCGTAGTGCGCAGCCACTTTCGTTCACTCTCATCCACCGCGGGATTAATGCCATCGTAACGCTCTCGTGTAAACGCCGGTCTATTGCCCCGCGCCAAATCAAGCACATACACGTAGCCCGAGACAATGAAGGTGTTGTTGGTCGCCGTGAACCGTGTCCCGTCCCAGCTCTCGGTAGCAAAGGTCCAGTACTCATCGATGTTCTTGTGCTGATTATCATTTGAAGGACAATAAAACATGTCCCGCGTCATACCGGACTTGAGCATAAAATTGACAGTCCGAGTATCCAGGTCCCACAGCCAATTGCCGCCGAATTCAGCCAAAGGCAATTTGTTGTTGTTCTCGTCGGCATACATGATCATGGCAAGGGTGTGCTGGCGAATCTGACTGCCACAGGTTCGTTGACGCGCCTGTTCGCGGACCCGTCGCAAAGCCGGCATGAGAATACCCATTAAAACGGCAATGATGGCAATAACGACTAGCAGTTCTATTAGGGTAAATGCTCTTTTTTTCATGTTATGTGACCTGCAGCCGTCTCAAGACGAAGCATAAACATCTTCAGTGTAAAGATTTGTCGTAGCGAAAGCTAGCGTTGTCTTCGTCTGCCGGGGAAGTCGAAGCAGGCCAGCCAAGCTGGTCAAGCCGGTCTCCTTCGGTATCGGCCCTGCTGGCATCATTTGGGATTGCTTCCCTGTGGGATCTCAATCTGCTCATCCGCGGGCAGGTTTTCGATTCTGTCCACAGTGCCACCCAACCAGTGCACCTCAAGGCGATCGACCTCAGTGTGCGGTCCCAGTCCGAAGTGGAGTCGCAGGCCGAAATGACTCTGATAGCCGCGCCCGCTGTGTACCTCCTTGACCTGGAACAGATCACCGGCCCAGACCTTGACGCGGGCGCCGATGCCGTCCCGGTTGGCGGCCTTGCCTCGGAGGCGGACCTGTATCCAGTGGTTTTGGTTCTCCGAAACATTGCGTAGAAGCGTCGGTGCGCTGCGCGAATTGAGTATCACGACATCGATGTCGCCATCGTTGTCGAGGTCGTCGAACCCGGCGCCTCTGCTGCTGCGCCTTACTTGCAATCCGCTTCCAGCCCGGTCCGAGACGTTGATGAAGCGCTGCCCCTGTTCATTCTCCAGCAGGATGTTGCGGGCCCGATAGGAAGTCGTCCGATCGAACAGGGCGACATTGTCATGGAGATGCCCGCAGGCCACGAAGAGGTCCAGATCGCCATCATTGTCGAGATCGACCATGCCGTTGCCCCATGTGACTTGGGCAAAGGTCTGATCCCCTGCCCCTGTCGATCGGGTGACATCCTGAAAAATGCCCCCCCCGCCGTTGGCATACAGAGTCGCCAGATCCCGTTGATAGGAGGTCACATAAAAATCCAAACGCCCATCGTTGTTGAAATCCCCACACGCCACGCCCATGGTCCCCTGTGCCCTGCCGGTCAGATCATAGGCCAGACCGGAGACCAGCCCCACCTCCTCGAACACCCCCCGACCATCGTTCTGAAAAATGGAGTTGCCTGCGACATCATTGCCCACAAAGATATCGGTATCGCCATCTTCGTCAAAGTCGGCGCACACGATGCCCATCCCCGTCCCCGGGTGGGAGGCGATCCCGGAAGTTACGCTTATGTCGGTAAAGGTACCATCGCCATTGTTGCGGTAGAGTGTGTCGGGCGTTCCGTTATAGTTCATCGGCCCAACGTAGGCGGGAAAACCATTGAAGCGAGTGATTTGATGGTTCTCATAGGTAAAATCGACGTAATTGACCACATACAGATCCAGATCACCGTCGTTGTCGATGTCCAGGAAGCTGGCCCCCGCCCCCACCCGATGGCCGTTGGCGACACCGGCCCCCTGCGTCACGTCCGTGAATGTCCCATCCCCGTTGTTTCGATAGAGCACATTGGGACCGTAGTTATTCACATAGATGTCCCGGTGGCCATCCTGATTGTAGTCTCCAATCGCGACACCCACGCCAAAGCCTCTATCTCCCACGCCGGCCTGCTCCGTGACATCGGTAAAACGCCAGCCCCCCTCATTGCGGTAGAGGGCATTGCGAGGTGCCACCTCGGTGACGGTGCCACGCAGCGGCGCCCCATTGAGGAAATAGATGTCGATGTCACCGTCGTTGTCAAAATCGAAGAGGGCCAAACCGGCGGAAATCGTCTCGACGATATAGCGTTGGCCGGAACTCCCATCGGTATGCACGAAAGAAATCCCGGTTTCCCCTGTCACATCGTCGAACCGGATGCCCCATGCAGAGGGATTCCCATAGGCG
>JADFHU010000622.1 GCA_022567055.1 Planctomycetota bacterium | reverse complement strand
TGTGCCCCATATTTGGTCGCGCCCGATTGAGCGAAACCACAGGCGTAGCTGTTCTACGTCGCGGATTTCGCGATTGAGAAGCGGTCAAAGATGGGGTGCAATTGGCCATTCAAATGTGGAAGTTATTCCTTGACGGTTCCTTAGGGCTCCACGGACAGCCGTTGTCGTTGTCGTAATCGTAGCCGTAATCGAAACCGTGATCTGGCTGGATAGGGTTATCGAGGACGACAACGATTACCGCTTCGCTGACAACGACAACGAAGGGAGGCAGGCGGACCGATACCCACCCGATTCCCTAGCTGACGTAGCGGCCCCGTTCCTGCGCAATCAAGTCGAGCATCTGAGCGGCCTGCCGCTGGACCGACCGATCGGTATGTGTCACTCGGGCGTTCCATTTGGCATACTCCCGATTCAACTCTCGCAGGGCGTCTTCCTCCGAGCCGGTCGAGGACAGACCCAGATAACTACGGGCGTGGCCCACGTCATGCCGGTGGATGGGCAGCGCCTTTTCGATCATCGCTCGAACCCGCTGCGGATCCATCTCCAGCCATTCGCCGAAGCGCCATAATTGATCAGTCTCTTCTCGAAACAGGCGTTTGTTTGTCCTGCAGAGGGCCAGACAGAGTGCCATGATAGGATAGCGCTGGGCCATGGGGGCGATGCGATTAATGCTGGCGCAGAGCCTGCGCAGCTGGCGATGCGGGACCTGTTTCGCCGTGCGGCTCAGAGATCGCAGCGCCCGATGAAACCGATAGCGGGTCCGCCACGACAGCGCCTGCCAACGGACAGCCGGCAAGATCCACTCGCGGGCCAAACGGAACTGAGTTCGAGAGGGACGCCTGCAGACGCTCGCGATAGCGAAGGCCAGCGGCATGGCCCAAAGTCGGGCCTGGGCTGCTTTTTCCTGTGCGCCCGGTTGGATGGCGGCGTCGCTCATGCGGATCACGCGGATAACTCGACTTGAACCGATTCCAGATCGGTCGGCTCGGCCGGCGCCGACGCTTGGGCAAGGTGACCGCCTTGCCCCACCTCAAATTTCACATCGAGCACCTTGCCGGAATGGACATCTTCGAAACGACAGTGCATGCGTTGATTCACATCATAGCTGTAGGTGACTTGGACCGGTTGATGCGGCGGTCGGTTGGGGGGTAACTCAAACTGGTAGGTGGCGATCTTGTTGACATAGGCCGGATCGACATCTTCGCCCTGTGTGACCGTGACTTCAAGCAGAGTCTGGCCTTGCTTCATCGTATAGAAGGTTTGGCTGGCTTCGCAGGGCAAGGGCGTGTTTTTCGCGAGCAGGATTCGATTCTCAATCGTTCGCTGGCCCGTCTCCTTATCGACTGGCGAGCAGATGGTCCCATAGCTCTGGTTGCAGACATCCGTCAGCTTGATATCCTTGAGCCCTTGGGCGATACCCGCCGGTACGCGGCCCGGGGACTCTCGGAGCAACTGCAGACCGGCGTAAAGAGCGGCGCCCAAGGCGACACTCTCATCGACATTGACGGCGGCCTTGGGAGGGAAACCGAAGAGACGTTCCAATCGCGTCCGAATGGCGGGAATCCGCGTACTACCGCCCACCAGCAAGACGTCCGTGATGTCACTGGGTTTGCAGTTGGCCTGCTCCAAGGCCAGTTCCACCAGGATGTCGGTCCGGACGAGCTGGTCGGAAATGGCGTCCACAAATTCCTCGCGTCCAATCTCCACCTTCATGCTGCCGGCCGGGCCGTAGAGCATTTTCTTGGCCACCTTCCGTCTGGAAAGCGTGCGTTTTATGTCCTCGGCTTCATCTTCGTAGGTCGCCTGATCCTCACCACAGGTAATCAGTTCTTTCTTGAACCGCTCTCGATACTTGTCCTGGAGAATGTTCAGGATTGCTCGATCGAAGTCCATGCCGCCTAGGGCGTGATCACCTTGCGAACAGGCGATGTCCATCTGATGTCCATCGACAGACAAGATCGTCACATCAAAGGTGCCGCCGCCGAGGTCGTAGACCAGTACCTGGTCGCATACCCGATGGCTTGTCGCGTAATAGAGCGCCCCGGCAACCGGCTCATTGACGATGCCCACCACATTGAGACCGATCATGGCGCCGGCATCCATGGTGGCCCTGCGCCGCACTTCATCAAAATGAGCCGGCACGGAAATGACCACATCTTCGATGGGACCGTGTTCGCTTTCGCCATCCTGCTTGAGCTTGGCCAGGATCATGGCCGACAGTTCTACCGGGGTCCAGGCTCGGTCGTCGATGACCTTCCGATAGTCTGGGTCGCCCATATGGCGCTTGATCCAGCGTACGGAGCGGTCCGGGTTGACATGTCGAGAGTTGACCGCTTCGACACCGACGCGGATGGTATCGCTGTTCTCCTCATCAAAATAGATGGCGGAGGGTGTCAGTCGGTCTCCATCCGCATTTGAGACAATCTGGGGCTTACCAATTGCGTTGAGCATGGCCAAGGCAGAATAGGTTGTGCCCAGGTCGATCCCTGATATGTTCGCCATAGTCTTGTCCTCTGGAGGTACGTATCTGGTTTGCCTTATCATCCCCCGTACAGCTTGACCCGAGCCGTACGAACAACACGTTGCGTCTCTTCATCGAGGATATACTGATACCCCGGTTTGATGACCTTTGCGATACACCCTTTCAAGGCCCGGTTCTTGGTGGTTTGTTTCTCCTTTACGGCTTCGGCACGCCTCTCCTGGCCCCGAAACAGGCTCTTGACCTCGGGTTCAAATTGTTCCACGCCACTGGACTCGAGTGCGAAGAGCAGTTCATCGCGAATCTCGGCAAAGGGGTGCTCTTCGTCGATGGCGCCGGACGCACTCGTCATCTGCAGTTCGATGTTGTCGATGCAGCGAATGATGCGCAGACAGAAGGTACGGATGATGTTCCAGTCATACCCGTTCTGAAGTTTTTCGACGCGATCCTGTTGATCGGATGCAAACTCTCGTATGGCGGAGATCTGATCGCTTAGACTGAGCAAGGCCTGGTTGACCGGTTCCGATCCTTCCGCGGCGGAGTCGCGGACGCGCTGGGCCACCTCCTTGACTTCGGCCATCTGTTTTTCAACGGCTGCCGCTTGGGATTTGAGTGATTCTTCCCAGTGGCTGAATTCTTCCAGGCCTTCTTCCTCTTCGCTGTCCAGCAGTATTGGCAGTGTCTCGACCGCCGAGTCCGGCGCTACCCCCGGTGGGGGGACGGAGGCCCCGTGTGCTAGAAACCCGCTGCTCACGCTCTCGGCCATGTTTCCCAGGCAGTGGTCTTGCATCGGATTGATGATGCGGCGGTAGGGCAGTGTCTCTTCGTTCTCTTGTGAACCGAGGAAGCGGGGACCACACTGGAACGTGGCAAGAGGCCGACCCTCGGCATCCTGCGGGTCGGAGGCACAGGGATCTGATGTGTCGCCCGGTTCAGGCACTGCATCAGTAGGTCCAAGGGCCTTGTTCACGGCGGCCGGCGCCGTCTGGCCCTCAGTGGTCGTCTCGCCCCCGGTTCTTTGATGCCCGAGTTTCCCAGCGATGCAGCGCGCTAGCCGAATCAAAAGTCGTGTCCCACCCAGCAGGATGCACCAGCCGAAGAGGATGCCACCCAGCGCCGTAAGGACGATAGAGACGGTGAAGACGAATTCCGCTCGTTCGCCGTCCCGTCGGTGGGCCTCCACCTGCGTCTGCCAATCGTCGCCGTAGAGCGCCTTTGCCAGGGCCGGGTCATGGGTCTCCAGGACGGCCAGCCTATCCATGTCCGCACGAAGCCGGGCCTGCTGTTCCTCCATGCCGGCGATATAGACCTGGCTGAAATCGCAGGCGACACGGAGCTTTTGGAACTGATCTCCAAGATGCCCGAGGCGAAGTTCAGTCCAAT
>JADFHU010000621.1 GCA_022567055.1 Planctomycetota bacterium | reverse complement strand
ATGATCTTCACTAAATCCTATTTCCAGGGTTGACCCCATTGAGTCTGTTCCAGGAACCGCCCGGTGCGGACCCGCATGCCGGGTGGTGTGGGGGCTGGGGGCTAAAGACCCCCGGCTACCCGCTTAGCTGCTGCTCACTTTCTTGCACTGACGTCAAACTCGTAAAGCTCCTTCTTCGAGTTTCGCTTTCGAATGCGCGTGATGCGCGCGTCCCTAAACCCTGCCTCGGTGAGCATGTCGCCAAAAAGACGCTCGACAGGAACGACTGTGTCGTAGAACCGTGAATTTCCAACGATGTAGTGAACAGTTCCATCCGTCGTCATAACCTTTACCATGTCTCTAATGTGGCACCACATGTCTTCGAAGTACTTCGCGACGTAGTTTGACAACAGAACGCCGCTCTTCTTGTCGGCCCCCCTAATCCTCGATAGGATCGCGTCGAAGTAGGCTGGATAGAATCCGGTCGATGATCGCTGCCAATCCGCAAGCCTGCTCGTTGCGATGCCCCAAGTGCCACCGATGGCGGACCAATCCATCTCGCCAGCATCCCGTCCGCTGTTCAGGAACCCGAGCCAGTACATATACGGTCTCAACTCCCGAATGTAGGACATCCGGTTCGGATAGGGCGGCGACGTTATGAGCAAATCGTACTCGCCGGGAACTGCACTCGATACGGAACGGGAGTCACCGGGGATCACGCTGGCAGTGCCGCTGGGGTTTTCGGCAGCGGAAGAGAGAACCTCCTGCCCCTCGGCACGTGCGATATGCGCGAGACCTGGATCCAGGTCAAACAATGTCGCCTGCTGTTCTATTGAAGCGTTTGCCTTCACTTTATCCTTGAAGGACATGGACTGATGGTTGAACGCAGCATTAGAGAATTTGATTACCAGACGACAGAAAACCACGAGCAGCAGATCTCGGGTCGCGCAGTCGTTGCGGGTCGTGTCATCCAAGGCCGCCTTGAACTTGCACAGAAAATCCAATTCCTCCGGGTTCCACCACCTCTGAAGGTTGTGCATTGGAGGCGGGACCACAGACTTGCTGCTTTTTTGACTCGCTCTGGAGACAAGGCTGCTGAGTGCATCACTGGCTTCAAGAATGGATGCAGGAGAATACGTGGCGAGTTTGACGTTTCCAAACCATGTGAGGAAAGGGTTGATCTCTACGCCGGTGGCCAAGTCACCGGCGTAGGCGGCACAAAGAGGGGTTGTGGCAGTCCCGGAAAACGGATCGAGAACTCGAATCCCTCGATTTGAAGCCGTCAAGATTTCAGAGACGAGCTTCACGGAGTAGGCGGGCGTGAGACGAAGCCAGCCGTGCCTTCCGTGGTGGCGGTTAAGCTTGAAGGTTAGGTCGGCGTTCTGTCGAGCCGATTTAAAAGACTGAGATCTACTCATGATGGCGTCAGGAGCGCCGTGAGCACGGCCTCCACCTCTTGCTTGAGAGCGGGACTGCTGCGCTGGAAGAACCCAGCAAGGTCGTATCCAACGACGTCTTTACAAAAGGTGTACAGCGATTCGTCAGAGGGCGCGCTACCTGTCAATCCCGTGAGGACCACCCACCTCTCGTTGCGGTACCGCTGCGCGATGTCCTCGTCTATTTGAAGTGAGAAGATCCCCGCGCAAGGAAGAAGCCCCCTCGTGTAGGCCGTTGCCGCATTGGCGATGTCGGCATTCTGTCGTTTCGAGTCCTTGCTCTTGTAACCCTGCCTGATCTCAAAAACGATGCCCTGGAGAGTCTTGGCAACCGCAGGATCAACATCAATCTGGCGCGCGACTTTCCGTATCCAGGATCGAACGCGACGCCTTCGTGCGGTATCTGCAATGCTCGAAACTGGGATACGTGCATCGAGGTGGAGTTTCCGCGGCTTTCCGCCTTTGGTGCGTGGCAGTGTGTAGGACCACCTCACATCCTCATCGCTTAGGCCGAATTGGTCTTGCAGGATACGCCTGAACAGGAACTCGCATCCTATGCCGATTTGGCGGTAGATGCTCGTCATGCCGCCTGCGGCCTTGTGGGCCGCGTACATGAGGGGGTTGTCAAGGCCAAGCCAATTGTAGAAGGGATCGGCCCTGTAGATGCGCTTGAACTCAGCGAGGTCGTATCCCGCCTTCGCGCCATGGCCTAGTTTCGGCTTGTACTTGGCGCAGACCCGGATATAGCCTGTAAGTACGGCCAAGTAGTCCTCGTCTCTCGATTCGCTCACTGAATGCCTCGTTTCGTCGTTCTCAGGCAGCTAACACGCCTTGGCGATCAGCGGCGGCCGCGAAGCGGCCGTCCGTCTGCATCGCCTTGTGTACGCCCGGCATGGGCGTGAACTTATGGGGTGTAAGTCCCCTGTACGTGAATCCTGTTTATGTTAACGATCATGTTCATAAGCGAAAGTACTAGCCGACGGCAAGGGCGTACCCGCGAGGGTGGGTCCGAAGGAAGCCCGAGTGCAAAGCTACGAGCCGACGAACAGAAACGGCATACAAGGCCGAGCCTCTGGGTAAGCTGGCACATCATAGCGAAACCCTGGATTCAGGAGGTACGGTAAATGCCGCGGTTGCGGAGCGACAGTTCACGTCCTTATCCGGGGAGACCTGATCGACAGGCGACCCTTTGGGGTAGCGTTCCCGACAGCAATGCCGGGGATGATCGGTCAGGAGTCAGCCGAGGCCATAGTACCTGCTCTCACACAGGGAAGGGCCGAACTCAGGAAGGGATTGGTGTCTCTGCAAGCTCGTGGAATGCGATAACGCCGGAAGGCCCAGTATTTCGACGGCGCGTTGCAGATCAACCCAACCCGAACGCTTCACTGTTAGAGCGGATCTTATCCCGTGAGAATATGCTCATGGCCTGGCAACAGGTCAAGGCCAACCAAGGCAGTCATGGGGTCGATGAAATGTCGATTGATGATTGCTGGCCGTATCTCCAAGAGCACTGGGCTAATATCCGTGACTCTCTTCTGGCAGGAACGTATGACCCTCTGCCGGTTCGCCGTGTGGACATTCCCAAACGTACGGGTGGTAAACGCCCCTTGGGCATACCCACGGTGCTGGATCGACTGATCCAGCAAGCCATTGCCCAGGTCCTAGGACTGATCTTCGATCCGACCTTTTCGGCATCGAGTTTTGGTTACCGACCGGGCCGATCTGCCCACCAGGCGATCTACCAGCTACGCCAGTACATCCAGGAAGGCTATCGTGTGGCCGTGGACATGGACCTGTCGAAGTTCTTTGATACGGTCAACCACGATGTGCTGATGCACCGCGTGGCGAAACGTGTCCACGACAAACGCGTCTTACGCCTGATAGGTAAGTACCTGCGTGCCGGAGTGGTGATTCAGGGACGCTTGCAGGGTACCCGCGAAGGAGTCCCTCAAGGCGGTCCGTTGTCACCGCTGTTGTCCAACATCGTGCTGGACGACCTGGACAAGGAACTGGAGCAACGCGGCCATCGCTTTGCCCGCTATGCCGATGACTTTGTCATCCTGGTCAAGAGCCAGCGTGCAGGGCAGCGTGTTATGGCCAGCCTCACTCGGTTCCTGCAGCAGCGGCTCAAACTCCGCGTCAATTCGGAGAAGAGTCGGGTCTGCTCCACGAACGACTGTGCATTCTTGGGCTTCACATTTCGAGGCACCAAGATTCGCTGGTTAACGCGAGCCTTCGACGAATTCAAGCGTCGGGTTCGGCGGCTAACTGGACGCAGTTGGCGTGTGTCCATGTCCTATCGTCTCCAGAAGCTGAGCGAATATGTACACGGGTGGATGGCATACTTCGGTATCTCCGAGTACTACCGTCCGTTCGAGACGATTGATCCTTGGATCCGTCGTCGCCTACGCATGTGCTTCTGGAAGCAGTG
>JADFHU010000050.1 GCA_022567055.1 Planctomycetota bacterium | reverse complement strand
TTTATGACTTGCTCCGCGGAGTACGTCGGCGCCAAGGTCACTATGGAAACCGGAAAGGTGGACTCCGAGGAGGAACTCAAGGCCAAGGAAGCACGCCTGCTGGCCCAGGAAAAATCCATGAAGTTCCAGAAGAAACATGAGAACTGGGTCTATACGGTGCCGACCTGGAAGGCCAATGCACTGAAGAAGGATATGGGCGATCTCATGGAGGACGTGGTCATACCGGCGCCCGAGGATGCAGGTGGGGATGATGCCGAGTCCTCGCTCGCCCCCTTCATCAATCTACCCGAGACGCCTGCAACCGACCCGCCTGAGGATGCCGCCGGTGATGAAGAGGGTGCATCACGCGCCCCCATCATCAATCTACCCGGGACGCCTGCAACCGACCCGCCTGAGGATTAGGGATGTCAAAGAACACTTTGACGGGGGCTACTCCTCCTCCCCGGGGCGATACGCACGCTGCCGCTTGACGACGCTGCGCTGCCGCTTATCCTCTAGCCTCTTCCTGACCACAGATCCGGGGACGCGTGTTCTGATACGCACGGTAGGCTTCTTTAGAGCCTCCTCCAACAAGACCTGCAAGCGGGCCAAGGCGGCCTGGCGGTTGGCGCGCTGGGTACGGTGACGCTGTGAAGCAACCCGCAGTCTGCCTAGCTTGTCCAATCGCGTTGACAGTTTTTCCCGTAAACGCGCCTTCTGGGATGCAGAAAACTGAGTGCTCCTCTCCAGGTCAAACCAGAGCATGATGCGGGTGTTCACCTTGTTCACGTGCTGCCCCCCGGGACCGCTGCTGCGGGAAGCCGCATAGCGAAGATCTTCTTCGTTTATTTCAATCATACAAACGGACTCTCAGACGGAAGGCATTGTGGACACGGCCCTATTATAGACGAAGGTCAAGGGTCTTGTCGCCCTGTGAAGTCAGTAATCAGTGATCAGTGATCGGTCCCCGGTCTTCGATCCGCTCAGTCCTCAGCGATCGATTTGGGCCAGGACTGACTACCGATTACTGATCACTGATTACTGTTTTTCCCGATATCCCCCAGTGGCGCTTGACGACCCCCTGTTTTGTCTTATGATCGGTGGCTTACACAGAACTCGCTTACCATGAGAGGCCGTAGGCCGGATGCAGGCATTCGATTTCATGACAGAAGAACGCAGCGCTGTCGGCAGTGTGTTGCAGTCGGAACACCTCAAGCGCGTCGCGGCCGCACGCCTGGCCCCCTTTGCGGGCTACCTCATGCCTCTCTGGTTTTCCTCTATAAAGGCGGAGCATCGGGCCGTCCGCGAAAAGGCAGGCCTCTTTGACTGTACACATATGGGGGTCTTGGAGATCTCCGGGCCGGAGGCCCTGGGCTTTCTGCAGACGGTCACCACCAACGACGCGAGCACGCTGACGACGGGCAAGGCGCAGTACTCCTACATCCTGGATGCCGATGGAGGGGTGCTCGATGACATCATCGTGTATCGCCGGGCCGATACCCTCTATCTGCTGGTGATCAACGCCGGCAACGAAGGCAAGATCAAGGCCTATTTCTCGGGATTGTTGGAGGACGCCTACTGCCTCGAACCCAACAATCACCATCGTCTGCTAGAATTCAAGCCTCAGATTCGCGACCTGCACAACCTCGAGGGTCCCGATAGCAAGGTGGACATCGCGCTACAGGGCCCCATGTCCATGGACATTCTCTCCAGACTGGTCAATGGTGACAATGGGCAACTACGCTCACTCAAATCCTTCGAGTTCTGTGAGACCCAGGTGAGAGATATCCCCTGCCTCGTCGCTCGAACAGGCTACACCGGCGCCAAGTGTTCATTTGAGCTGTTGGTGAGTCGCGACCTAGCGGCTGAGATATGGAGACTCCTCTTGAGCGAGGGCGAGCCCCTGGGTTTGCTGCCCTGTGGACTCGGCGCCCGGGATAGTCTGCGGATCGAGGCGGGCCTGCCACTCTATGGCCATGAGCTGGCGGGCGAATACGGCATCTCTCCTCTGGAGGCAGGCTACGGATGGGCCGTCAAGCTCGACAAGCCCTTCTTCGTGGGTAAAGCGGCCATGCAGCAGGTTCAAGAGCGGCAATCCGCTCAGGTCGTCCGGTTAAGCTGCACGGGCGGTCGAGGCGTCCGTCCGGTGCGTCAAGGGGATGCCGTTCTAAACCAGGAGCAGACCTGCGTCGGCTGGGTCTTGAGCAGTGCGGCGACCGGTGACCGGCAGATCGCCCTGGCCCTGGTCAATCGAGAGGTGGCCCAAGAGAACGGGACGCTAGGGATCTATTACCTGGCAAGACATCCGGGCCAGGCGAGCAAGGGGCGCCTCGAACGCGTCGAGAGGGGTCAAACGGTGGAATCCGATCTCTCAGGCCTGGTGGTCAAGCGTTTTGCGCGATTCTGATTTAGGCGCTTCACGCTTGGAGACAGACGGAACATGGTGAAAGAGGAATTACTCTATACAAAAGAACACGAGTGGGTGAGAGTAGAGGGAGACAGCGCGATCGTCGGCATTTCGGATCACGCCCAAGAGATGCTCGGCGATGTCACCTTCGTGGAGCTGCCCGAAACCAATGCCAGTTTCGCGCAAAACGATCCCATGGCCGTGGTGGAGAGTTCCAAAGCGGCCAGTGACGTCTACTGCCCTATCGCCGGAACCGTGTTGGAAGTGAATAGCCCGCTGGAAGACGCGCCCGAATTGATCAATGAGAGTTGCTATGAGCGGGGTTGGATCTGCAGGGTTCAGATGGCCGATCCCCGGGAGCTCGACACGCTGATGAATGCCGAGGCCTATGGCCAGTTTTTGGCGGAGCAGGCCTAGCGATGCCCTTTATCGCCAATACGGACGCCCAGCGAAGCGAGATGCTCGCCGAGATGGGAATGACCATGGAGGATCTCTTTGCAGACATTCCTCCCCAGCTTCGATACGACAACTTCGATCTCCCGGAAGGCCTCAGCGAGCAACAGGTACGAGACAAGCTGGCGGACATCGCCGGCACGAACATGATCTCGCTGACCTGTTTTTTGGGCGGCGGCTTTTACGACCATTTCATTCCGGCTGCCGTCTACGCCCTCATGTCACGCAGTGAGTTCTACTCTGCCTACACACCCTATCAGCCGGAACTCTCCCAGGGAACCCTCCAGGCCATATACGAATATCAGTCCTCGATATGCCGCTTGACGGGCATGGATGTCTCCAACGCCTCCCTATACGATGGGGGCACGGCCCTCTACGAGGCGATGGTCATGGCCCTGTCGGCGACCCGCCGCCGCAAGGTCATCATGGACACGAGCGTGAACCCCATCTACCGGATGATGATTCGCTCCTATACCGAAAACCTCGGCATCGCGCTGGCCGAACCGTCCTGCGAACAGGGCATGGTAAACCGCGACGCCTACGAAAAGCTCATTGACGACGACGCGGCGGCCGTCATCGTTCAGAATCCCAACTTCTTCGGTTGCATCGATGACTTCACCGACCTCGCAGAGATGGCCCACAGCAGGGGAGCCTTACTGATTATGTCCTGCTATCCCATCGCCCTGGGCATTCTCAAAACTCCCCGTGAGATGGGCGCCGACATTGTGACCGGGGAGGGACAGTCACTGGGCATCCCCATGTCCTTCGGCGGCCCCTACCTGGGCTTCATGGGTGCGACCAAGAAATTGGTCAGGAAGATGCCGGGGCGAGTCGTGGGCCAGACCCTCGACAAACACGGACAACGGGCCTTCGTCCTGACCTTACAGGCCCGTGAACAACACATTCGGCGTGACAAGGCGACCTCCAACATCTGCACCAACCAGGCACTCTGTGCCCTGACGGCCCACGCCTATTTGAGCCTGCTGGGCAAACAGGGCTTACCCGAGGTCGCCCAGCTATGTGTCGACAAGGCCCACTACGCCTACGAACGTCTCATCGCCATACCGGGGGTCAAACCACACTTCCGGGACAAAAGGTTTTTCAACGAATTCGTTCTCGATCTGCCCTGCGAGGCGGGCGATGTCGTGGGGCAACTCATCGCCAAGGGCTTTGCCGCGGGATTCCCGCTCAGCCGCTACTACGACGACATGGAGAACGCCCTACTCGTGTGTGTGACTGAGAAGAGAACCAAGGAGGAGATCGGGATGCTGGCAGAGGCCTTGGAGTCCGTCTTATGAAACTGGTATTCGAAAAGAGCGTGCCCTCGCGCAAGGCGTTTAGAACGGGTCCCCGGGACGTCCCCAGCGCGGTCAACATCGACGAATCGCTACTCCGCAAAGAGCCGGCCGATCTCCCGGAACTCAGCGAGCTGGATGTGGTGCGCCACTTCACCGAACTCTCTCGACGGAACTTCGGCGTGGACACCAATTTCTACCCGCTGGGGTCCTGCACCATGAAGTACAACCCCAAAGTCAACGAGCGGATCGCGTCCTATCCCGGTTTCGCACACCTGCACCCACTCTTGCCCCAACTGCGCATGGGGGGCATGTTGACTCAAGGGGCGCTGCGGATCCTCTACGAGATGGATCGGTTCTTGCGTGAGATCGCCGGCATGGATGCGTTTACGATGCAGCCAATGGCCGGCGCCCATGGCGAACTCACCGGGCTCATGATCATGGCGGCCTACCACCGCAGCAAAGGCACGAAGAAGAAGTACATCCTGGCGCCGGACAGCGCTCACGGCACCAATCCCAGCAGTGCGGCCATAGCCGGCTATGAGGTGATCAGTGTGCCGACCGGCAAGCAGGGCATCTTGGAACCGGAGGAAGTCAAGCGGCATCTGAATGCCGAGGTCGCCGGCCTCATGCTGACCTGTCCCAACACACTCGGCCTCTTTAATCCTCACATCGCGGAGATCTGTGAACTGATTCACGGTGTGGATGGCCTGGCCTACTATGATGGCGCCAATCTCAACGCCATCGTGGGTCAGGCCCGACCGGGCGATTTTGGCTTCGACATCATTCACATCAACCTGCACAAGACCTTCTCCACACCTCACGGGGGCGGTGGCCCCGGCGCCGGCCCGGTGGGCGTCAGGGCCGATCTGGTCGATTTTTTGCCCGTCTCCGTGGTGGTCAAGCGAGACGATGGCACCTATGCCCTGGAATACGATCGGCCCCGTTCCATCGGCTACGTCGCGCCCTTCTACGGTAATTTCGGCATCGTGCTGCGCGCCTACGTCTACATCCTCATGCTCGGTAAAGAAGGACTCAAACGGGTCTCCCAAAATGCGGTTCTCAATGCCAACTACCTGAAGGAAAAACTCAAGGACCACTACGACTTGGCCTTTGACGGAGTCTGCAAACATGAATGTGTGTTCAGCCCGACGCAGGCCATGCTGGACAACGACGTGCACGCGCTCAACATCGCCAAGAGTCTGATCGATCGAGGATTCCACCCCCCTACCATTTACTTTCCCTCCATCGTCCGCGAAGCCCTCATGATAGAACCCACCGAGACCGAGAGCAAAGAGACACTCGATCGCTTCATCGCGGCGATGATCGAAATCGCGGAACTGGCCCTGAGTGACCCTCAGCAGATCAGAGACGCCCCCGTGACCACGTCCGTGTCCCGTCCCAATGAGACGATGGCCGCCCGTGTCCTCGACATTGCCAGTATCGCCTAAAGGGATGACTTCGAAACACCACATCGCGGTCCCCGCGCTCGACCCAGGCGGCTACACCATTCACATTGGCAGTGACCTGCTAACGTCCCTGCTCGATCGCGTGAGCGCACAGTTTCCCAACGCACAGCCGTTTATTGTGACGGACAAGGGTCTGGTGGAGGCGGGGCAACTGTCACGCCTGCGGGGCGGCAGGAATGTAGACCACTTCGTGATCACCCCAGCGGGAGAGATCTCCAAGACCATGCAGACGGTGACTGCCATCCTCGAGTCCATGGAGGCCGCTTTCCTGGGTCGTGACAGCGTGGTCATTGCCCTGGGCGGAGGGACCGTCGGTGATATCGCCGGCTTCGCCGCGGCGCTTTTCAAGCGGGGTGTCCCCGTCGTCCAGGTACCCACCACCCTTCTGGCACAGGCAGATTCCGCACTCGGGGGCAAGACCGGCGTCGATTCCAGTCTCAGCAAGAATGCCTTCGGCGCCTTCTGGCACCCGGCGGCCGTCTATATCGATGTGCAGACCTTGGAGACGGTCAGTGACCGGGATTACCGAGCCGGCCTGATCGAATCCGTCAAGCATGCCATGATTGCCGATGCCGACTATTTCGCCTATCTGGAGAGCCATCTGGATGCCATCCTGCGGCGCGAGCATGACGTGCTGGCGGAAGTCGCTCTAAAAAACTGTCGCATCAAGGGGCATGTGGTCCAAGTGGACCCAACGGAACGAAACATGCGCCGCATTCTCAACTACGGACATACGATCGGGCACGCCGTCGAGACGGCCAGTGAGTTCGAGTTGCTACACGGCGAGGCCATCGCCATCGGCCTCGTGGGCGCGGGACTCATCGAGGTGGAACTGGGATTTGGCGATTCAGAGCGGCTGGACAGAGTGCGCGGCCTCTTAAAAAGAATAGGCGTTCCCGTGACCCTCCCCCGTGGTATTCGCCCGGACCGCTTGATCGATCTGATCCGACGAGACAAGAAAGCTGTTGACAGGTGGCCAAGATTTGTGTTGATTGATAACTTTGGTCAAATCCACAAGCAGGGCAAGGAGTACGCCGTGGATGTTGGCAAAGCAACCATCGAGACGGTTTTGGCACGTCTATACGGATAGGGCTCCGCTAGGGAACGCCGTTGAGAGGTCGTGTAAGGAACAATACAGATGTACAGAGAAGAAATCAAGGTCTTGGATTGCACCGTCAGAGATGGCGGGCTGATCAACGACCACCGATTCAGTGACGAATTTGTTCGTGCGGTCTATGAGGCCGTCTCGATCGCCAACGTCGACTATATGGAGTTTGGCTACCGCAGCAGCAGGGACCTCTGTCCGCCCGAAAATTTTGGGGCATGGAAGTACTGTGAGGATGATAAGATCTCGGAGATCATCGACGGCATCGAATCGAATGTAAAGATCTGCATCATGGTGGATGCCCATCGGGTCAAGGAGCAGCAATTCAGGCCCGCAGATGAGAGCCCGATCGACATGATCCGTGTGGCGTCCTATGTCAAAGACGTGGACAAGGCGATCGATCTGGTCCACCGGATGCATGACCTGGGGTACGAGACCACCGTCAACTTAATGGCCGTGTCCAAGGAGAACGACGTGGATCTGACTGAAGCGCTCAAGCAGCTCGACAAGTGTCCGACCCAATCGGTCTATGTCGTCGATAGCTTCGGCGCCCTCTACTGCGAGCAGATTGAACACTACGTCAAACTCTACCAGCAGTATCTTCCCGGCAAGGAGATCGGGATCCACTGCCACAACAACCAACAGTTGGCCTTCGGCAACACCGTGGAGGCGGTCATACACGGGGCCAACTTCCTGGACGGTTCCCTTTACGGCATCGGTCGGGGCGCCGGCAACTGCTGCCTGGAACTGCTCCTGGGCTTCCTCAAAAACCCGAAGTTCAACCTCACACCCATCCTGAGGGTCATTCAGGATCACCTGATCCCCCTGAGGAATGAAATAGAATGGGGCTACATGGTGCCCTACCTGATCACCGGCATGCTCAACGAGCACCCACGCTTTGCCATCGAACGTCGCGCAGGCGAAGACCGAGACAAGTACGCGGAGTTCTATGCGGAGATGGTCGAAGTCTCCGGTTGACCAGCCGTCCTGGGCCTCGTGATGACTTGGGTAGAACAGTTTGTCATGACATCGGCCCTGCGTAACCCCTCCCAAAGGATTTTCACTCTCTGCCTGTTAGCAGCCCTGCCGAGTTCCTGTGCCGAGAAGCCCGAGACAGCGAGAACGCCCCTCTTTGGCTACGAGATCGTCAAGAGCCACCCGCACCGCACTAGCGCTTTCACTCAGGGCCTTGCGATCGACGAGGGCTTCCTCTATGAGGGGACGGGGACCTATGGCCAGTCGACACTCTGCAGGATAGATCTCGAGACCGGAAGAGTCCTTCAGCGCTCTCATCTGCCCGATCACATGTGGGGGGAAGGTATCACCCTCTTCGGGAACCGCATCTATCAGCTCACCTGGCGTTCTCACACCGGCTTTGTCTATGACAAGAGGACCTTCAAACTCCTGCAGAGCTTCGATTATCCCGGCGAGGGCTGGGGTCTGACCCACGATGGTCGAGACCTCATTATGAGCGACGGCTCTGCCACCCTCAGCTTTCTCGATCCCAATAGCTTGGTTCCTAGACGCACGATTCTCGTGACCGACGCCAATCAGCCGGTCACGCATCTCAATGAACTGGAATACATTGACAATCAGATCTACGCGAATGTCTGGCTCACCAATGACCTCGTCGCAATCGAGCCAAAGACAGGGATCGTGACGGCCCGCATTGACCTGAGCGATCTCAAGGATCGGGAGCCCCGGGCCGATGTGCTCAACGGCATCGCCTACGATCCTCTGCGCCGTCGCCTCTTCGTGACCGGTAAGTACTGGTCGAAACTCTACGAGATCAAGATCGTGCCGAAAGTTAGAGACTAGGAGGGTTTAAAGGCATACTGGCATATGTCCCAGCCTGTCTACCTCCGTTGTCATCATCGTAGTCGTAATCGTAATCGATAAGGCGATGGAGCCAGTTCAGTGTTTCGATGACGACTACGACAACGATCACGTGTGGGTCCAAAACCAGGACACCCTGAATAGTTTCATACGGAGATCACGTTGGCAAAGGTCTTGATCATCGGCGCCGGGGGTGTCGGTAGCGTCGTGGTGCGAAAGTGTGCCCGAGTTCCCGAGGTCTTCGAGCAGATCATTCTCGCGAGCCGCCGCCTGGCGAGCTGTGAAGCGATCGCGGAGACTGTGGATCACCCCATTAAAACGGCCCAAGTAGACGCCGACGATGCCCAGCAGGTCATTGCCCTCATCAAGAAACACAAGGCCGACATGGTCATCAATGTGGCCTTACCCTATCAGGACCTGTCTATCATGGAGGCCGCGCTGGCGACGGGAGTGGACTATCTCGATACCGCCAACTACGAACCACCCGAACTCGCCCGCTTCGAATACAGATGGCAATGGGCCTATCACGAACGATTCGCACGCCGGGACATCATGGCCTTGTTGGGCAGCGGCTTCGATCCCGGTGTCACCAATGTCTTCTGCGCCTACGCTCAGAAGCACTACTTCGACGAGATTCACAGCATAGACATCGTGGACTGCAATGATGGTGACCATGGGCATCCCTTCGCCACAAACTTCAATCCGGAAATCAACATCCGAGAAATCACGCAGCCGGGCAAGTACTGGCAGGAGGGGCGATGGATCGAGATCGATCCGCTGAGCCTATCGCAGACCTTCGAGTTTCCCGAGGTCGGTCCCCGCCGGGCCTACCTGCTCTACCATGAGGAGGAGGAGTCGCTGGTCAGGCACATCCACGGTCTGAGACAGATCCGCTTCTGGATGACTTTCAGTGAAGACTACCTGACCCACCTGCGTGTATTGCAAAACGTCGGCATGACTCGCATCACGCCGGTGCGCTTTGAAGGGCGGGACATTGTGCCCCTCAAGTTTTTAAAGGCACTCTTGCCGGATCCAGGCAGCCTCGGCAAAAACTATAGGGGAAAAACCTGCATCGGCTGTATCTTCAAGGGACTCTACCGAGACAAGCCTCGAAAACTGATGCTCTACAATGTCAGTGACCATCGTCGCTGCTTTGAAGAGGTCGGCGCTCAGGCGGTTTCCTATACGACTGGTGTCCCCACAATGATTGGCGCCAAGATGATGCTCACCGGCGTTTGGAAAAGGGCCGGCGTGTTCAATATGGAGCAGTTTGATCCGGACCCCTTCATGGCAGATCTTAATCGATACGGGCTACCCTGGCAGCAGTTGGAATTGTAAGGGATTGTGAAGAAGCTTGGCGCGGCCTGTCCCGGAATCCGAATGAATTGTGGTCGAGGATTCTGAATGGGGCATAGCAACGCCTCTTGGGCAGCGTATCATCCTCGGATGCCGTCAGCAGGCAGCAAGGGAATTTGAAATTGAGAATTGAGAACTTAAAAATGTCGCGCCACCTCCAATTCTCAATTTTCACTTCCCATTCGCTCCGCTAAAGGGACCAGTCCCCGGGCTGATTCTACGCATGCTACTTCAAATGTTTGTGCCGCAGGTACCCTTCAGTCGAAGGAAAACGCTGTGGTCTCGGCGCTGCTTTCGGGCGTAACCAAAATGGACAAACAACTAAATGCGTGGCGGGTTCGCGCCTCATTCCGACTTCAAATCGCGCCCCATGAGATCATGAACCGCTTCTTGCATGGTTTTGTGCTGGAAGAGCACCTGGTTGACCGCTTCGGCGATTGGCATTTCGATGCCTTTCCTGCGGGCCAGGGCCACCAGAGAGTCGCAGGTGGCGACACCTTCCACGACCGACACCGTGGCCTTGAGGGCCTGCTCGGTGCTCAGGCCCTGGCCGATCCGTTCGCCGAAGGCCCGGTTGCGACCCATCGGAGAGATGCAGGTGGTGACAAGATCGCCCAACCCCGCCAAGCCAGCAAAGGTCTCGGCCTTTGCCCCGCAGGCGACACCCAGGCGTGTCATCTCTGCCAGGCCTCGACACAGCAGGGCCGCTTTGGCGTTGTCGCCCACATGGATACCGTCAATGGCGCCGGCCGCCAGGGCGATCACATTCTTGCAGGCGCTGGCCAGTTCCACGCCGACCACGTCGCTGTTGGTATAGACGCGAAACCAACGAGTCGTGAAGGTGTACTGCATACGCTCGGCGAGTCCCAGATCGTCGCAGGCAATGCAGGCCGTAGCAGGAAGCTTTCTGGCCAGTTCGTCCGCAATGGTAGGGCCACTCAGAACGGCGTAGCGGACCGATTCCCCCAACACGCCGGCGATGATTTCGGTGGGCCGCAATAGGGTCTTGTTTTCAATGCCCTTGGAGACAGACACGATGGGGACATCTTGGGTGAGATGGGGTTTCAGTCGCTGCCAGATCGAACGAACAAACTGGCAGGGCACCGCAGAGACAATTAGATCCACCTTCTCCATGATCCGATCGTCCGCCGGTTCATAGATGAGTGTTTCCGGGAGCGGATGGCCGGGCAAGAACTTGACGTTCTCAGAGGCCTGTTCTGTCTGAGCCAGTTGGGCCGGATCGTAACCCCAGAGGCGAGTGTGGATACCCTTCTCGCAGAGCAGCATGGCCAAAACCGTACCCATGGCGCCATCACCGATGATAGAGACGCGCTTGTACATAGTGGCGTATTTAACCAGTTGCCACGTGTGTTGGCAATGACTGAAGTGAAATCGGTGGGACCGTGGGTCGGTGGGTCCGTGGGTCAGTCGTCGGCTGTGGGTTTGGGTCGCATTCCGCCTACCGGCTACTGACTACCGGCTACCGGCATGTTTATTCGATCTCGATACGATCCGGCTGCAGGCGCTTGAGACCGGGTAGAAGCCTACGAGCCAGGATCGCCTTAATCTTGGCAACCCCATCCTCATACTCTTCAGCCAGAATCTCGGCGTGCGCCCGGAGAAAACTCTGTACTCTGCCGTCCGCCTGACTACATGTCACGTTCAAACAGAACGATTGGCCTCGATACATGGCGCAGATCGTGCTGCTGACCGAATCCAATCCGAGGCCGTTCTTGGCGGAGATGGTCACGGCGTCCGCGTGCAAGGTCTGCAACATGTCGAGCTGTCCTACAATTTGCACCGCGTCCGCTTTGTTAAAGACCTTCAGCACCCGCTTATCTGCGCAGCCGATTTCTTTCAGCACGGCATTGACAGCATCCATCTGCGCCAGCACCTCGGGATGGGTCACATCGATGACGTGCACCAGGAGATCCGCATGCACCGCCTCTTCCAGTGTGGCCTTGAAGGAGGCGACGAGCTGGTGCGGCAGGTTCTTGACGAATCCTACGGTGTCGCTCACCAGGATCTCCACACCTTTTTCCGGGATCCATTTGCGCGTGCGGGTGTCCAAGGTGGCGAAGAGCCTGTCTTCGACCGGGACGTCGGCGTGGGTCAGGGTGTTCAACAGGGTACTCTTGCCCGCGTTGGTGTAGCCTACCAGGCAGATCTTGAACATGCCGGATCGACTCGAGATCTCGCGGAGTTTTCGCTTGTCGATGACGTCCAGTTCTCGCTTCAGGTGTGTTATGCGCTTGTCGACGAGACGTCGGTCAATCTCAAGCTGCTTTTCACCCGTCCCTCGAGTGCCGATGCCCCCTACCTTTCCCGCACGGGTCCCCCCGCCTGCGCCGGCCACCGAATCGAGGTGCGACCACATCCGCGTCAGCCGGGGGGAGGTGTATTCAAGCTGCGCCAACTCGACCTGTACACGCGCCTGACGGGTCTGGGCGCGGGTCGCAAAAATGTCCAGAATCAGCTCGCTCCGATCGATCACCTTCACGTGCAGCAAGGATTCCAGTTCGCGTATCTGGGCGGGAGAGAGGTCATTGTCAAAGATGACGACATCGGCCTCGTATCGTTGCACGCGTTCGGCCAGCAACTCAATCTTGCCCTTGCCCAGGTAGGTGGCCGGCTTGATCTCTCGAAGTCTCTGCTGGAACCGATCGACAACCAACCCACCGGCGCTTTCCGTCAAGGCCGTCAATTCGGCTAGATTATCGCCAGCCGGTCCGCGTTTCAGGATGCCCGCGACCAGCACCGCCCGTTCTTCCATTACCTGTAAGGTCTGTCGAAATCGTTCCAAGGAACAAGGAACTCCAAAAATAGAGAGTAGCCGTACTCAGGCATCCTACCAAGTTTGCTGCCCAAACTCAATCGTCCCGGGCGTCCGGGAGGACAATCGCATCTCATGACGATGACGTGCACAGCTCTTTCTCGTCCCCTTCCCAAGACATCTCAAGGCTGTAATCAGTAATTCATGGAAAAGTAATCAGTTTTTTCAGGCCAAGCCGATCATTGATTACTGTTTGGTGGTTGCTGGCCCTTCTGATCTCTGGTTTTCGGCGTTCCACATCGCAACGCACATAAACATGGCATTGAGATGCGATTACCCTGGATTCCCACACTTACGAGGCCAGAAACCCCTTTTTTTGCTTCAGACCCCATTTTCGAGTTTGACAATGGTTTTTTTCACCAATATACTGGACGGTTTTCTGTCGTTAATGTAGATGAATTCGTCGTGGTCCGTATGATAAGGGTGCAGAGTCTATGCTAAAGGTTAAAGGGCGTGCAGGCGAGTCTGTTCAGCAGATGGTCAGACGCTTCAAGAAACTGTGTGAGAAAGAGGGCTTGATCCGAGACATGAAACGGATGGCTTACTACGAAAAACCCTCGGAAAAAAACCGCCGTCGGAAACGCAAGGCCCAACGCAACAACGGACGCTAGTCCGCGCCTCCCTTCCTCTCCCCTGGAACCAGCCGGCAACGGTCCCAAACGGTCTCCCACCTCGTGCATTGACCCCGGACGGTTGCCACCCCACGCCCACGCCACTCCCTAGCCATTGAGGTCGCGAATGAACGTATTATTGGTTGGCAACGGCGGACGTGAACACGCCGTGGCATGGAAGCTAAAGCAATCCAAAGAACTCCGAAACCTGTACATAGCGCCCGGCAATGCGGGGACCGCACGTTGCGGTGAGAACATTCACATCAGTGACACCGACATTGAGGCCTTGGTGGACTTCGCCAAGGGGAACTCTGTAGGACTGGTGGTCGTGGGGCCGGAAGACCCTCTCTCCCTGGGCTTGGTCGACGCGATGGAAGCGGCCGGCATTGCCGCCTTCGGCCCGCGCCGATCGGCGGCACAACTGGAAGCCGACAAGGCGTTCGCGAAACAACTCATGCGATCCAGTTCTATCTCCACCGCGGAGGGTCGCGTGTTCGATCGTTTCAGCGATGCCAAGGCCTACATCGCCAGTCGAGACGAACCCGTGGTGATCAAGGCAGCAGGCCTCGCCAAGGGCAAGGGTGTTGTCGTGTGCGATGACCCTGCCGACGGCATCCTCGCTGCCGAAAAGATCATGTGCGACCGTCTCTTTGGCGATGCCGGCAATCGGCTCATCGTGGAAGACAAGCTCTTGGGTGAGGAGGCATCCATTCTCGCCTTCGTGGATGGCCACAGTATCTATATGCTCGAGTCCTCTCAGGATCACAAGCCGATTGGAGAGGGTGATACGGGGGCAAATACCGGAGGCATGGGCGCCTACAGCCCGGCTCCGGTGGTCACGGACGACCTGTCGGATAAGATTACCCGCGAGATCCTGGTTCCGGTCGTAGACGGCATGAAGCGTAACGAGACGCCCTACAAGGGG
>JADFHU010000620.1 GCA_022567055.1 Planctomycetota bacterium | reverse complement strand
GACTATCTGACCTGCCTTAGAGGAGTCTACCCCCATGCCGGCTACGTGGCGGTAAACATCTCCTCGCCCAACACGCCTGCCCTGCGGGAGCTGCAGAGCGCCGACCCGCTGGACCATCTTCTGAGGGCGTTGAAATCTGAGCAGGGCCGGCTGGCCCAGCAAGACAAGCGACCCCAACGACAGCACCAGCGCGGTGAGAACCGTATTGGCCAACCGATCCGCTGCTGAACGGTCTCGCTGCAACCGTTCAATGTAAATGGGAATGAGAGCAGAAGAGAGCGCCCCCTCGCCGAAGATGCGCCGCGCCAAATTGGGGATCTTGAAGGCGATGACCCACATATCCATGAGAAGAGTCCGACCCAGGAAATGGGCGAAGGTCATGTCCCGTATCATGCCGAGTACCCTGCTCAGAAGGGTCAGGCTGGCGATCTGTCGAAATCCCTTAGCCATGACTTCCTGTGTCTCGCGTGAAATACGAAGGGATCGCTCCTACTCCGTTTTGGCCACCGTGAAGGCCCGGCAGCGCCCAATGTTGTTGAGCAGACCCACCGACATCAGATTGACCATCAAGCTGGATCCACCATAGCTCACGAAGGGCAAGGTCAGGCCGGTGATGGGCATCACACCCACGGTCATACTAATATTGACAAAGACCTCGATAACAAACATGGTCAGGATGCCGACGGCCACCAGGCGACCAAATGGGTCCGTATTGTTCGCCGCGATCCGCAGCCCGCAGATGACAATCACGGCGTAGAGAGCCGCCAGCACCATGCAGCCCAGGAACCCCCATTGGTGCGCGATGGAGGCAAAAATGAAATCGGTCTCACGGTCCGGCAGGAAATTGTACTTCATGAAGGGACCGCGGCGAAAACCATAACCGGTCCATCCGGCCGATGCGATGGCATCCTTCGATCGAATCAACTGATAGCCGCCGTCCCTCATCCAATCCTCGGCACTGAATCCACGGTCGGCCAACAACACCTGTAGCCACTCCTTGCTTTCGGTGGCCTGGCGCACCTTCTCATTCTGGAGCAGGACACTGCTGATGCGCTGCCGTTGATAGGAGGGCATTCTCTGCCACAAGAAAGGACTGACTGCCGCGGCGGCGATGAGGATCAGCACCAGGTGCTTTACCTCTGCCCCGGCGACGAACAGCATCACAAAGAGGATCGGCATCAACAACAGCACCGTCCCCAGATCCGGCTCGGCCAGAATGAGGACCATCGGCAGCAGGGTAAAGGCAAAGGGCCCCACCAGAGCATTCAGGCTGCCATAGTTCTTGCGAAAGCGCAGGTACCAGGCCAAGGCCAGGATATAGGCCAGCTTACAGAACTCGGATGGCTGGATCGCCGGCAATGCCGGCGACAATCGGATCCAGCGGTGAGTCCCGTTGATTCTGGGGGCAAAAGCCAGCGGGTAGAACTTGCTCACCAGCAAAACGGTCAAGAGCAACAGAACTCCCGCAAAAAGCCAAAGACTGATTTCACCCAAGACCCGATAATTAACCAAGTTGATGCCGACGAAGCCGAGTGTGCCTAGGGCAAAGAACGCCAACTGCTTCAAGTACTTCCCCTGCAATGCCCCCATGCCATCGGCCGAAGGGGCCTGCACGGGGTTACCGACAGCATAGATCGACGCCACGCCGATCGCGACCAGCAGCACGACACTGGTGACCAAGCAGATTCGAATGAAGACCAATCGGCCCTTGAAAAAACCAAACATCCGCCAAAAATAACACAGCGTTTGTCAAAAGCCTAGTGCTTTGTAACTAGAGTGTCTAAGCTAGGAAGCCCAGAGGGATCAGGGATGACGTTTGCGAGAATCTTTTCTGGCGAGTCATTTAATCGGGATCGCTATCGAAATCGGGGTCGTGAAATCCTTTGCAAAGTGCCTTTCGATTTCGAATCTTGCCAGAAACATTTCTCGCACACATCTCGAGGGATGACGGCCCATCTATTTTTTCTTGATCTCGACAGCTTTTTTTGATATTTTACGAAGTGGGATAAGACTAAGTCCTTAGGTGAAGGGAACATTCTGAAAAAGGAAGGTGGACTCATGAAAAAGGGTAGTGCAATTCTAACGGTGCTGTTGTTGGCAAGCAGTGCGTCCGCTACGGTCACAGTGTCCGCGGTCTGGGGGGAAGACGGGTTGGTGGCGATCAACTACGCCACGACAGACGCCGAGCCCGTCAGGGCCTTTGCGTTGGATATCACGGTGGATGCAGGTGAAATCACGGCGGTCTCTGCCTTTATCAGGGGCGAGAGTACGATGGAGCAACCCGGCTATGGCATCTTTCCTGCCAGTTTCAGCGCTGCCATCACGGTGGATCCAATAACGGGTGAAGTGGCCGATTGGGACATCGCGGACTATACGCCTCTGGCCGACCCGAACGATCCGGGTGCCTTGGGCGGATTGGGCACGGCGGGTGTGACCCTTGAAATGGGTGCGCTGTACGCGGCTCCCGAGGCCGCCCCGCTGTTGTTTGGGACGCTTTGCAAGCTGGAACTCACGGATCCCAGCGCCAGTCTCTTTATCGACCTCAACAGCATCCGCGGTGGCATCGTCCTAAACGACGCCACCGCCGCCGTCGCCCCCGTCCTACAGAGCGGCCCCATTCCCGCGCCGGCGCAGGGCCAGTAAAGAGCCAGTAATCAGAAGGGAAGTAATCAGTAATCAGTCCAAACCGATCACTGATGACTGATTACTGATCACTTGAACGCTAGGCATCTTCGACAAATGCTGTTTGTGCCGGAAAGCACGCGAACTTGGCATTTTGTATTGCCCTGATTTCATGGACCGCTATAATAATCCAGCCTGGATGCCCGATAGGAAGAACGTGACGTAGAGTCACGCGTGCGGCCGTAATTCAGTGGTAGAATGCCAGCTTCCCAAGCTGGACGTCGTGAGTTCGAATCTCATCGGCCGCTTTCCCTTTTTCCCCTGCAAGGGACGCCCGCATTCCCCGCCAGCCCGAAGCCCCTCGTCGAAATTGCACGCCGTTGGACGGACACAGAACGTGCCGAACCGGCCCCGAGCTTGAGCGAAGCTCCCTCAGTATTCCTTAAACCCTCGCATCCACTGAGGCCAGTCCTCCGGCTGCATACCGCCGGCTGTAGTCCAACGGCCAGCAGTGTCAAAGTTGGGGCACCAATTCAAGGTCCAGAGTTCCTTGAGTCCGACTTCACGTACGGACCAGTCCAGGAACATGCCGTTGATACGGCCATTGTGCCTGTTTATGCAGTAATCCAGACCGCTAATACCACTGGATTCTTCTCTTGGGGGTGGGACCGAATCACGAGGCTTGTCGCCTATAGAAGCAGAATCGAGCAATACCGGGACTCCGGCACTGTCGGCAATATTGGAAGTCGGCAAGCCAGTTCGCCCTAATCTCGTTGTCGGCCGAGTCGGATAAAAACCACTGCGAAAGTCGTAATCAAAGAGCCAGAAGTTGAAGCCGTAGCTGGCGTGAAACCTAGGCCCGGGACTCGTAATCGTCCAGGCCTCGAACTGGGATCCCCCAATTCCTTCCACCCGGTAGGTTTGATTGGCATTGCCGCTGGAGCCCATAACAAAACCACCATTTTCTCCAGGCTTGGCGGCCATAGGACAAGTGGCGCCACGACCCATTCGCATGCGTTGGGTCACATCAGGTACATTGGGATCGACGCGTTCTCCATCAATCGAGCCGCGCAGCATCCAAAGAGCATTGCCAGTACCCCACGGAAGCCGTCCCTCATTGTCCTCCACGTACATGAACAGCACGCTGCCAAACTGACGCAGGTTTGACCGACACACCACCTTGCGGGCCTGATTCCGGGCACGCCCCATCGCCGGCATCAGCATGGCCATCAGCAGCGCGATAACGGAGATCA
>JADFHU010000619.1 GCA_022567055.1 Planctomycetota bacterium | reverse complement strand
CGCTGTCGGTGCGTTGGTAACGAGTTGGATACTATCCACGTAGAGCACACCCGTTGCGCCCGCACCTTCGACGCCAATCGTCAGGCTCCTGACGCTCGCGGCATCCGCTACGGCGGACAGGTCTATGGTCCATTGGGTCCAAAGATCCCATCCCGGGGGTAGTTCTGCGCCACCCTCATACACTATCTTGGTGTCGTTGATCTTCACATACACTTGGCCGCCACCGGTATTGTCCGCCCCTCGATTGAGGTAAAGCACCAGGCTCTGAATGCCATGCCCGGTCCAATCCATCGGGGCATCGAAGGTACGCGTCGCCTCGGACTGAGCGGCAGTGCGATTATCATAGTTCATGGGCAGGGATTGACTGCCGCCATGGACGATGTCGGTCTCTGGCGCAAATGCTGCGCCCTTGCCCACCAGGGACCCATTGGCTGGATCGTCAAAACCATCGACCCAGGTGGCCCAGATCTCGAGAAATTCTTCGTCTTTATAGCTCTCCATGTCGTCGATGATGATGGCATCCACGGTGGTAAAGCTCCAGACAGTGCCTTCCCATGTGCTGGGGTCCATAACGTCATTGATCTCATCGACACGCCAGGAATACGTCTGACCCAACTGCAGATCCAAAGCGTCCGTCGAGAAGCTGCTTTCACTGGCAGCACCCGCCAGGGCTAGATCATCGGCATTGGTCCCAACATAGATCTCGTGGCTACCCGCCTCACGTCCATTCCTACCCCAAGAAAGAGTCGTATCTGGCGCCACGTCAGTGGCATCTGAGGCGGGATTTGGCCTGGTGGCAAACGTTGGTACGTAGTAGAAGCGTACCTCACTGAGGCTGGCCTGTGGTGCAATCCCCTGGACACTGTTGACGGTCAGACGAACATGCTGGGCCGTGGCGCCACCGAAATCGATGGTATTGTTGTGGGCATAACCCTCGGTACCCGGGGCCTGGGCCAAGGGCCCGACGCCGTCGAGAACGCTCCAGTTCTCGCCATCTAAAGAGTGTTCGATGACCACATCCTTGGCGCCGAATCCCACGAAGGCCTCAATGAGCTGATTCGAGTTCCAGATCCAAAGCTCGTGCAGCTTGTAGGCCCGATCGAAGGCAAACTCGATCGTGGCGGGGATGCCGCCGCTGATCCACATATCGGAGGCGGAACTTCCATGGAGATCATCCGCCAGACCGGAGCCGTCGACGGTCTTCTCAGGCCCGGAAGCGCCGAATGAGCTGGAGGCCGTGGCCGTGATGTTGTCAATGGGAATCGAGAAAGGCTCCACCGTGAAGCTCCAGACACCGCCTTTGAAGACCGTCGAATCGGGAGCCGCGTTCACTTCATCCACACGCCAGTAATAGCTCTGACCGAATTCGAATCGACCCGGATCGAAGGTCGCGTCCGCCAGACCCTGTCCGACCAAGACACCGCCGGGATCGGCGACGGTAGCGACATTGACGTCGTCAAAGGTCACTCCAAGGTACACGTCATGTGTGTTCGCAAACTCTCCGGGTGTCCAGCCCAGTGTCGTATCTCTCCCCACATCCGGGTCCTCATTATCGGGATTGGGATCAGAGGCCAGAGCAGGGGATACAACTCCCTCCATAATAACAAGCACTTCTTCAGCACTGAGGCCACGGCTGAAGAGCCCAACGTCGTCAATCATGCCGGTAAACCAGTTCCCTGAACCGTCATATACGCCTCCTCCCCCGATGTTGACATTAAAGGTAGAGCTTCCGTAGCTACTGGTTGACGAACCTCCGGTCCCGGCTTGCTCACCGTCAATATAGACGGTCAAAGCCGATCCATCGCCCACGGCCACGATGTGGTGCCAATCCAAGTCGCTGTAAGGCCAGGCGACATTAAGACTCCCTCCCCCGGGTGTCCAGATTTGAATGGTGTTACTACTGATAAACCCATATTCTATACAGTCATTTTGGCCCACCAGGCCCGTACGGCTGGCCCCGGATAGATCTCCCGCTAGCCAGCAGGCGATCGTGAATTGGCCCAGATTGGTAAATAGGCTCTCTTGGATTCCGACGTAATCATCGGTGCCGTCAAATTCCAGGGCACTGCCGTATTGTCCGGGAACCCACTGGGCATTCCCATTTACGGTCGCATCACGACCGTTTTTAGAGGAATCTGCGGCTAGGGTTCCTTTGCCTTCATTGAACGTCCACCAGGCGATCAGGTCTGGATCACCAAGCGGATCAAAGCTCCAGGCCAAACTACACGTCAAGGCAAGGGCTATGAGGGTAAATAGTGGGAAGTGATGGTAATTCTGACACATGGCGGACCTCCTTCGATGAAACTCAAAAAATAAAGTGATCACGTGCTCCCGACAAACATTGCAAGCACGCGATATACTCATCTTCATGAGTTTATCTATTGTATCCTCAAAGTAATCTTTACAAAGCGAATCTTCACAAAAAACCATCTTTAAACAACATTTTTTGCAGACAGACCCTACCATATGGGCAAAAACAGGTTTTACCCGAATAGGTGAAACGGCATCTAATTATCATCGATTAAGTGCGATAGACTTGGGGGCTTGTGCCTAAAGAAGGACACAAAACCCGATCGACAAACGATTCAAGACCCATGAAAAAAGGGCCTGCGCCGTTAGGCACAGACCCCTGGTCATTGTCGTTCGGAGACCGCATTACTGAAGGACGGCGATGGCATCAAGCAAGGTGCCGTCTTCACGCCGTGCAATCTCGAGGGTGTGGGTTCCCGCGGAGAGGGTGAATTCCACCACACTGAGGCCATCTTCACTGCTGCGGACCTCGTCCCAGTGCCAGGCGTCGCCGTCTGAGATGTCGTTAAAGCGGACCCAGCCACTGGCGTGGTTCGTGGTATTGGTCACCATGCCCGGGATGCGGACCCAGAAGGAATTGCTTCCACCCGTGATGATCACACGAATGGCAAGCCGGTACACACCGTCCTCAGGTACAGTAAAGGAATACGTCGCAAGGCCATCGGCGGGAGGATTGCCGTTCTCGTCTCCAATGCCGTCCACTGTGCCGATATGCTGACCTGCGGAGGCAGTGGGACTATCCGAGAACACCTGCAGCGGTGCAGTGATCGTACCCGATTCGGCCTCGAACCACGTCAGCACCTGCGATCCCGGTTCCGAAGCGACTCCCTCGAGCTGGATGTCGTCCACGTACAAAACGCCTCTTGCGCCGGCACCCTCAATGCCGACCGTCAGGCTCCGGACCCGCGTAAGATCCGTCCCCAGGGCGCTCAGGTCAATATTCCATTGGGTCCACTGATCCCAGCCGGGA
The DNA here is from genome assembly GCA_022567055.1 of Planctomycetota bacterium. GTDB lineage: Bacteria > Planctomycetota > Phycisphaerae > Sedimentisphaerales > Anaerobacaceae > JAIPFM01. The sequence goes on along the minus strand of JADFHU010000619.1, from coordinate 629 downwards.
GGCAGGGTCCCAGGATCTTCCGGATAAACGACCTGGGTGTCGTTGACCTTCACATAAACTCGACCGTTACCGGTGTTTTCGGCCCCTCTACTGAATGAAAGCACCAGGGTTTTGACACCGGACCGACTCCAGTCCTGCGTCTGCTCGAACGTGCGGGTGGCTTCCGAAATCGCTACCGCGCTGTTGTCAAACCAAATCGGCAGGGATTGACTGCCCCCATTGACTATGCCGGTCTCCGGGGTACCTGAAGTGCCGCCCACCAGGGAACCATTGGCTGGATCGTCAAAACCATCGACCCAGGTGGCCCAGATCTCGAGGAATTCTTCGTCTTTGTAGCTCTCCATGTCGTCGATCGGAACGGCTTCCGCCGTCGTAAAGCTCCAGGCAGTGCCTTCCCAGGTGCTGGGGTCCATGACGTCATTGATCTCATCCACACGCCAGTGGTAGGTCTGACTCAGTTGCAGATCCAATGCCAGGGTATCCAGGCTGCTTTCGTTAACCGTAGCGGCGGAGGATAGGTTTTCGGGGTCTGACCCGATGAAAACCTCGTGGCGATCGGCCTCGCGTCCATTCCTACCCCAAGAAAGAGTAGTATCTGGTGCCACGTTCGTTGCACCTGAGTCAGGATT
>JADFHU010000618.1 GCA_022567055.1 Planctomycetota bacterium | reverse complement strand
GTCGCCGACTCAGAGGCCTACCTGGACCGGGCGCTGAGACACTACGGAGAACCCTTTGGCGACAGTTCCGCCCTACCGACCCTCATGGTCTGCGAGAAAGCCGCCCAAAGTGTCAAGGTGACGCTCTGTGGCGATGGCGGCGACGAACTGCTGGCAGGCTATGCCTTCTTTCATTTAGGACTGAGGGACCGCTGGGGCGGTGGCACGCTGAAACGGCGACACCACTGGGCCCGCGCGATCGGCAGCTTACGTCAGGGCAGACCTCAGGAGAACGCGTGGGCCAGGTTCACGCGTAACCTGAGTGCCGCGATCAGCCCTCTACAACGCACACTGGTCTACGAACACTATTGCCGGGAACAGGAGAGGCCGACCCTCTACCAAATGGACTTCCTCAGACAAGTCCAATCCTCACGTCAAGAATACCAGGCGTCTCTCCTGGACGAAACAGACGCCGGCACCTATCCCCTCAATCAACTCCTCGCGATTCACTACGCGGGGTACTTTGCCAATGACTTGCTCGTGAAAACGGACATCGCCAGCATGGCCTACGGCCTGGAGGTGAGAGCACCGCTTTTGGACCATGAACTCATGGAGTTTGCCGCGACGCTAGGTCCGGAGTTGAAGTATCGCCAGGGGGTGGGCAAGTATCTGCTCAAGAAGGTCGCACGCAAGTATGTCCCACCGGATCTGCTCTACCGTCCCAAACGAGGCTTCAGTGTGCCTGTCGCCGAGTGGATGCGTTCCCACTTCAGTACCCAGATCCGGGACATGGTCGCGACGACCGGGCATCCCCTATGGCGATATCTGAATAGTCGAACGGTAAGCCGCTGGTTGGTTCAACACCAAGCGCATCGGATCAACCACGGCAAACGTCTCTGGCTGATTCTATTGCTGGGTCTTTGGCTGGACCGGGCATGAAGATCTGCCTGCTGGTGCCCAGTTTCCTGCCCGGCATCGGTGGCCTGGAGAAAGCCGCCGACACCCTGGCAACGCTGATGCAGAGCTGGGGACACCGGCCCGTCGTCTTGGCGCAACGCTCACACGCCCAAACAGAGGGTCTCGAGCGTCCCTATCCCATTCACGTTCATCCCCGTCCCCGCTCTGCCACTTGGTGGCCACACTGCATCACGGCGGCCCTTAACCGCTGGCATCAGCACTATGACTTCGATCTCATCTGGGCCTTTCAGGCCTACCCGCAGGGCTATGCCGCTGTTTGTACGGGAAGGCGCCAACGCCTCCCGGTGGTCATCTCGAGTCGTGGAGGTGACATCAGCGATCGCAGTCGCTATCTCCGTCGCGGGTTGCCGAAGCGGCGCATCGCCTGGGCTCTGCGCCATGCGGCCGCCGTCACGACCCTCAACCGACACCTGAGCAGACGGGTTGAAACGCTCACCGAGGGACAGACGTGCCCCCATCTGATCTTCAACGGCGTCGCCCTACCCAGTGACATTCCCGAGAGGGGGCAGCCCCCCGCCGCGCTGAAGGATCTAAGGGACCGGCCCTACATGCTGACCATGACCCGCCTCCACCGTTTCAAGGGCATCGACCTCATCATCGCGGCGGTGGGCCTGCTGAAAAGTCGGGGCGTGAGCTTGCCCCTGCTGGTGATCGCCGGGTCCGGTTCCCAAGGACGGGCCTTACGAGAACAGGTCGTCGAGAACGACCTGGCGTCGGACGTCCGGTTTACCAGGGACGTTGCTCCGCTGGAAAAGACCTGGCTGCTCGCCCACTGCCAATTTCTCGTACAGCCCTCCCGGGAAGGCGAAGGCATGCCCAACTCCGTTCTCGAGGCGATGAGCTATGCGAAACCCATACTAGGCGCCGACTCCCCGGGTATCTCGGAGTTGGTGACCGATGGGGTGTGCGGGATGCTGTCGCCCCCGGAGGATGCGTCCCTGCTCGCCGAAGCCCTAGAAAGGATGATGAACTCGGACGTCGCGCAACTGGGACGATCGGCCCTCTCTGTTGCCCAGACGCATACTTGGGAACGGTGCACAAGACAGTACCTTGAACTCTTCGAAGCAATTGTGAACGACCTAGGGCCCGGCAAGAAATAACTTGGACTATTGAGTGCCCAATCGCACCTCATGTTTGGTCGCTTCTCAATCCAAGATCCGCGACGTAGAACAGCTACGCCCTGTGCTTTCGCTCAATCGGGCGCGACGAAATGTGGAGCACACTTTGACCCCAAAATGCCCAGCTTATACGATTCCGCCCAGATAAGCGCGCGTTCGACATAGCAAGCCCTGCAGATTGATCTGATCATGTTTTAATTCAGGCAGACCTGCTGGCGGGCTTGGCATGCAGCCATTCTCAAATCGTTGTAGCACCCATAGACTCGGTTCGACCAGTAGTGTCGCCGTAGGTACTGCCATAGCTTCTCTATCGGATTGAGTTGGGGTGAATACGCCGGTAGCGCTAATAGTATGGTCACAATTGTCCATACTTTTACCTTCTGTGAGGCATGGAAACACGCCTGATCCCAGGTCATAAACACATGAACATTCGGATCGCGTCCTTTTTAAAACTCGCCAGAAAGGCGTTGACCCAACCTTCACGGTTACATGGGTAAAACGCGTATTCTGATAGCCTCAGAGGGGTAGTTTCCACTACAAGGGTACCTTTCGGTGCCCGTTGACGTGTCAGCGCCCCTGGCTGGCCAAATCGAGCCTCATCCTGAAACCAGATTTCAAGCCTCACTCCAGGATGACCGGCACGGACTTTCCGGATCTAATCACCGACTTGTATTGAAGGATTGGCGTTCGTGCGGATTTCCTATGGGATGCGCATTGTTTTGGGCAGATGGATATTACGTCATTCGGGCAGAGAAAACAAATAGATGCTACATCCACCTTCGCGTTTAACTTTAATCCGCTCGAGGACAAAACCACGTTTTCGAACGAAATGCAACACTTCATCAGGGCTAGCGACTTCATAAGGTAGTCCCCCCAACCAGTCAATGATGTCATGATACACGTTCATGCCCCTGCCTCCGCGTTTTTCCTGCCAGATAAGGGGATTCCTACAGCGCAGGAGTCTGCCAAACATTTTTCTTGCAACTCGTAGATTTACCATCAAACGTTTTCCAAATCTGGAGGCGGCATTGTACCTCTTCTTTAGCGCAAGATCCTTGGGATAGCGTTTACCCTTTGTGTATAAGGAAATCCACAACAGGCCACCCGGCTCCTTCGTAGATGCAAAGAAGCGAAACGGCCTAAACTACAGAGTTGCTTTTCTGCAAATCACTCCACGTACCAGGGGTAGACAGGCGGATACCGAGCGGCCGGCACCGGTGCCTCACACATCTTGAAGATGTGGCTCGCGAATCGAAAGGGTTATCTTTGACGGTTTGCGTTTCAGTTCCCCAGCACGGCTTGTTGGTGGCGTAAAACTTAGGGAAGCCGATCTCACCGCAATCAAACACCTAGGGTATGTATCAACGAAGAAAGCTCCAGGGATAAATGTCCCCTGGTTATTGCATGTCGGTCAGGCAACATGGACATCTCCGCAGAGCCTAAGACAGGCGGCATCTCTTTAGGCTTCTTCTCAACCGAACTCTGGGTCCCGACCATCCGCATCCAACTCAGTACCCTAGAATATACGCTGCAAGAGGAATCGCACGAAAAAGATACGTGTTCTGCTGGTTTGCCAGATCTGATTAGACAGATCTCCAGGGATGCACACTGTGAACTGCCGCACAAAAAAAGAGCATTTCGTCATAGGAGATACCTTTCACAAGGCATAGTACAATCTCTATTGCCTGCTCCTAATCAAGGCAGAAGTGCCTCAGACTTCTTCAACACTGCTGTCGCAGTTCTATTTTCTCTAATACACTCAGAATACTCGTCTGAACAGGGATTGTCAATTAGGCTCTTAATATGGAGAGTCACGCCAGATGAATACGAGTCGCCTTAAT
>JADFHU010000617.1 GCA_022567055.1 Planctomycetota bacterium | reverse complement strand
GCCAGTCTCGATGGGGTTGATCCAGCGTCTGGCGGGTTTCCGTTTCCCAGTCCTGGACGGCCGCGCCGGCCTCCAGATTGAAGAGCTGAAAACGACGGTTCCAGACCTTCCTCACATCGGCCAGCGCCGCAAGTTGTTCCCCGATCAGGGCGACTTCTCTTTGCCGCGCCCGGCGGGCCAACTGGCTGGCTTCAAACGCTTCGACCAGCTCCGGCTCCTTCGTTGCCGATGCCTCGAGTTGGCGGCGCGCCTCGATCCATTCGCTATCGCGGACGGAGAAATCAAACTGGGCCCATTGCGACGCCTGAGTCAGATGGAATTCTAGCTGGTCAATTTGGGCCAGATACTCATCAAGACCCTGCTGACGAAAGCCGACATCCGAAGCGACATGATCAATCTTTTCTTGGAGCAGGGTCAATTGCAGAGGTCGAAGCTCTCCCTCGAGTTGCTGGTTTGACAGTTCGATCTCCCGGAGTCGCACGTCCTCTCCCGTCAGACGGCTCTCCAATTGCACGAGGTGGAGTTCCGTAGCGAGCACGGGCGTCCTGGCGTCATCACTGTTATTTTCGCTTGCCTCTCTGGCTTGCCGGCGGGCCCGCTCCTTCTGATCAAACATGGCCCGCGCATCCGCAAGCGAGGCGGTGGCGGCCTCCGTCGCCTCAGCACGTGACTGCTCGCGTGCGGTCGCGGTGTCCAATCGATCGCGGAGGTTTTCGAGCAGTGCAAATGGAAAGGGCCTGGGCTCAGTGGGGCCATTGGCCCGTAGGGTCTCGATGTCGGTGGTCAACTGTGTTTTGGACGCCCGCAGTTCCGTTTCGTGGTTCAGTGCCGCTAGAATCTGCCCGTAAAGCAGGTCCAAGCGGTTGAGCGAATCCAGTTTCCGTACCAATGTCTCCGGCGCGGACCGTCCATCGACGCTTGCACTCTCCCATGCGGCCTTGGCTGCCGCCAACTCGACAGTACTCTTCTCCCGATCAGCCGTGACCTGTGCGCGAACCGATGCGGTGGCGCCCTCGACGGGATCATTGGACTCCGGCTGTTGCGCCGGCACCGACGACCAAAGCAGTAGCCAGATGAGGACGGTATAGTTGGGGTTTCTTCGTCTAATCAAGGATGCCACTCTACTATTGGGGGCGGAGTCAGCGCACGCACATCGCTGTTTCGATTTTCACGAATCGATCGTCCGGACTGTACTGGGACGTAGGGGCTCTGTCCAGTCTTCTATCAGCCCATCTGTACTTGTTAGGCTTGCTGTTTTCACCTACACTGAGCCCCGCGTTTGGTGTCAAAAAAAGGAGTCGCTTTTGACGGAGTGCGCTATGCCAGCAGATCATGAGGTTTATCAACGGCTCACCCGGCGTCGCGTACTCCGGTCGGCGCTCCAAGGTGTGTCCGGTTGGACGCTCTTGACCGGATTGAACGGATGTATCAATGAAGCCATTCCAGGGGGAGGCATTGCTCACCGCTATTTGGGCCTGCGCTCGAGTTCCTATTTCGACGGTGACCTGCACACCGAGACAAAGGTCAACGACGCTCGGAATTTCACCGAAGGACCGGCCGCCGATCGCGCGGGCAACGTCTACTTTACCAACATACCGGCCTCCAAGATCTACCAGTGGCATCCCAAGACGCAGCAATTGACCCTCTTCCGCGATCACAGTGGGCAAAGCAACGGCCTCCGTTTCGATGCGGCGGGACGCCTGCTGGCCTGCGAAGGCGAGGCCGGACGCGTCACGCGGACCCATATGCCAAGCGGCGAGGTTACGATTCTGGCCGATGCCTTCGAGGGTCATCCGCTGGAAGCGCCCAATGACCTCGACATCGATTCCCAGGGACGGATCTATTTTACCTCTCGGCCCACCTCCGACGTGCCCTCCAAGGGATACGTCAACGCGGTCTATCGTATCGACCCCGACGGCACCCTCCATCAACTTCTCCGCGCGCCGCAGGTGCACATGCCCAACGGGATCGTGATCTCACCAGACGAAAGCGCGCTCTACTTGATCGAGGCCCACCCCGACGCCAATCACAATCGGCATGTGCGGGCCTATGACTTGCACGCTGACGGCTCCATCTCAAACGAACGAATCCTAATTGACTTTTATCCAGGTCGTAGCGGTGACGGCATGTGCATAGATGCCGACGGCAATCTGTATGTCGCCGCCGGTCTGCATCAAACGCGCGGCACCAGCGAGACACTGGACACCAAGCCTGGTATTCACGTCATCTCACCTCGGGGCGAACTGCTCGCCTACGCACCTACGCCCAACGACACCATCACGAACTGTTCCTTCGGTGGTGCAGACCTCCGTACACTCTACATCACCAGCGGGGCACAGTTGCTGAGCGTCAGGACCAAGATCCCCGGCAAGCCGTCCTATCGGCCGAGTGATCCAGCCTAGGGGCGTTTTAAGGAGATGACGGGTGGCTGGAAAGGGCGCCCGCAAGGTATACAGTCGATTTCAATCGAGACGGACTCACCCGAAAAAAAATCAGTATTACGAATAATTTCGTTTACTAATTACGAATAAACTCGTAATATAAAGGCGTTCAAAGTAAATTCAATGGATAGACTCAGGAGATAAGGCATGCCCAGACCCAAGAATACCAAGCCCACAGATAAAGAGCTGGCCATTTTGGCGGTCATGTGGGAGAGGGGGCCGAGCACGGTGCAGTCAGTACATGACGAAATGCATCCCCAAGGGCAGACGGGCTACACCACGACACTCAAATTGATGCAGATCATGCGCGACAAAGGGCTCTTGGTACGCACCGAAGGAAGCCGTCGGCATGTCTACCGGCCGGCCCAGTCCCAGACTCAGACGCAAAAGAAGGTCGTCCGGGAGGTGATGGGAAAGGTCTTCGCTGGTTCGACTGAGAAGCTCGTAATGAGCGCGCTGTCCGTTAAGAAGGTGTCGGCTGCGGAACTCGAGAAGATACGAGCGATGTTAGATGATTTAGACACCGTCTGAGAACCCGATTTTAGACAGAGTCTTAAGGGAGACTGACTATGGGAAGCATAGAGCAGCAATGGCTGGAACTTGTCTGCCAGAGCTTGGGTTGGACCTTGATCCACTTTCTGTGGCAGGGCGGTGCTGTCGCGGTGATTCTGGCCGCGCTGATGCACCTCTTAAAGCAGGCGAGCGCTCAGACGCGCTACGGTGTTGCGGGGATGGCTCTGTTGGTGATGGTTGTCGCGCCGATCCTGACCTTGACGGTGATGATTGACCCTGCGACGACTGAAATGCCAATGCCCCAGACGCCATCCGCGAACCTTCGCGAAACCCAAAGTGAATTGCCACCTGCGGCCCCACACATCGCAGGCGATCCACCCTTCAGTAGCAATGTCACCGTCGAGCAGGTGGACTTGGCCGGAGCCCTTTCACGTCAGGGCGGAATGATCGAGACACTGGAGACATGCCTGCCTTGGCTGGTGTTACTATGGCTCATAGGCGTATTGGGACTGTCGATTTGGCATGTGGGCGCTTGGATACAGTTGCAGCGTTTTCGTCGCTCGGTGACGGATGGGGTGAACGCTTCGACTAAGGCGATGGTCGACGCGCTTGCACATCGTATCGGGATTAGACGATCCATCAGACTTTGTGAGTCGGCCCGCGTCTGTGTGCCCTCGGTGATTGGCTGGCTCAAGCCCATGATCCTCTTGCCGGTCAGCGGGCTCTCTGGGCTGAGCGTCGAACAAATGGAGGCGATTCTGGCGCACGAATTGGCGCACATCCGCAGGCATGACTACTTCGTTAATCTCTTGCAGACGGCAGTTGAGATCCTAGGATTCTATCATCCCGCCGTATGGTGGGTCTCTCACACAATGCGAATCGAGAGAGAACTCTGCTGTGACGACATCGCCGTGCAGGCGACGGGTCATCGCCGGGTCTATGCCGAGGCGCTTGCTCAGCTG
>JADFHU010000616.1 GCA_022567055.1 Planctomycetota bacterium | reverse complement strand
GGGATCGGCAAGAAATAGGTTGGACAATTTTGGGTCCAAGTGTACCTCATATTGGGTCGCGCCCGATTGAGCGAAACCACAGGCGTAGCTGCTCTACGGCGCGGATTTCGCGATTGAGAAGCGATCAAAGATGGGGTGCAATTGGGCATTCAAAAGTCCAAGTTATTTTTTGCCGGTCCCTCGGGGTGTTGGTGGCGTCGCGCCGGCAGCGGCCGGTTGAAACTGAGCGGTGTGGATGACGACATTGAACTTGTCCATCATATCCCGGATGTACTGCTCTTGGACTTCTTGGCGTTTCTGATTGGCAAGCGTGATCCTGACCTGGACGCTCACCTCGTCGAATGAGAGCTGGCGTTCCGGCTGAATGCTGTGGACCTGCACGATCTCCCAGCCCTGTTCCGTCTCATAGGGCCTGTCCAATAGGGCGGGCGGCTGGGCCGCAAAGATGGCCTGGTTGAGTTCCGACACCAAACCCATGCCGGGTACGAAATCGCCCGGCACGACATCGGCCTCGATGCGGCCGCCTGCTTTCTTGCCGGTCTCGTCCAGGGAAAGCTCGGTTGCCAACTGGGCAAATGAGGCGCCCTCCTTGATGCGACTGATTGCCGCCTGGGCGGCAGATTCGGCCGCCACTCGAATGTGGCTGATCTGGGCCATGCGTGGCTCTTGGTACTGCGTCAGGTTCGCGCTGTAGTAAGTCTTCAGATCCCCCTCGGTAATGTTGATCTTCGACGCCAGTTGACGCGTGATCTGTTCCTGGGCCAATATGTCTTGAGTCAGTTCACTGATCTGCTTCTTAACATGCTCGTCGGCCAGCAGGTCTTCTTCCAGGGCCTGCCGGTAGAGGATCTCCTGCACGAGATAGCTGCGCAGAACCTGCTGCTGGGCCTGTTTGTCTTGGAACTGTTCCAACATCCGCTTCTTCTGTTCGGCCAACTGGTCGGGGGGCATGAATGAGGCCATGGGTGCGAGTTGACTTTCGATGCGGCTTTCAATCAAGCCCTTTAGATCGGCCTCCGTGATCTGCTCCGGACCGATCTGGGCCACCACGACGCCGGAGGAGTCGTCGCGTCCCTTATAGCTGGTCCGATCCATGAGTTCGTAGCGCAGGGCCGAGAAGCGACCGAGCTTCTCGAAACAGGTCTTGATGTGGCTGTCGATCAGAGACTCCAGTTCGGGCACCTTGGCCCACATCTCGCTGCGGTAAAAATGCGTGATCGCCCGGTCGTACTGCTCCGCCTTTTCCAGCAGGGTGCCGATCTGGAAGAGGGCGTTGGCCCGTTCGGCGGGGTCCAAGTCGGCTTGACCCAGATACTCCTGCCACACGCCGGCGGCTTCGTCGTAGAGATTCCGTTGGGCCAGTTTCGAGGCCAGGGCCTTGGTCTGCTCCGCTTTCAGTCGAGCCGAACCGGAGGGATTCGTCTCTCCTGCGGCGCTCTTGCCTCGGCCGACAAAGTACAGATTGGCGGCCGCCAGGGCGATCAGCACCAACAACAATAGAATAATCAGTTTAGACCCGCCGGATCCTGGGCCTGGGGCGGCAGGTAGAGAAAAGTCTAACGGACTGTCACTGGGCATTGATCAAATCCTTTTCTAAAGTCGTCGATGGCGCATATGAAAGAACTGCACCAGGTCATGCATATAAGGCTGATCCGTCTGAATGGGTATGCTGTCCACGTTGATCGAACGGAGCAGGGCGGTCAGGTCGTCGAAGTCCGCCTGGCTGCGTCCGCTGTAGCCCCGCTGAAACTGCCCGCTGGCCGTATCGACCAGGAGGACCTCGCCGGTCTCGGCATCCTCCAATTCAATGAGGCCCACGTTGGGCATGGCCATTTCCACCCGGTCTCGTACCGGCACGGCAACCACATCATGACGCTTGTTCAACAGACTGAGCGATTTCTTGTACCCCGTTTCGATGAAGTCCGAGACCACAAACACCGTGGCACGCTTTCGCAACACCTTGGCGACATAATCGAGACCCAAGGGGATGTCGGTCTTTCGCTTGGGCATCTCGAAGGCCAGCAGTTCTCTGATCAGACGCAGGACGTGGCGGCTGCCCTTCTTGGGGGGGATATAGAGTTCAATCCGGTCGGTGAAGATGAGCAGGCCCACCTTGTCATTGTTCTTGGAGGCGGCAAAGGCGAGGACGGCGCAGAACTCGGCGGCCAATTCATTCTTCATCTTGTTGACGGTGCCAAACTCTCCCGACGCGCTCAGATCGACCGCAAAGAGCAGCGTCATCTCCCGCTCTTCCACAAAGCGTTTGATGTAGGCCTTTCCCGTCCGCGCCGTCACGTTCCAGTCGATGTCGCGAATGTCATCGCCGGGCGTATACTCACGAACCTCGTCGAACTGCATGCCGCGGCCCTTGAAGACGCTCTCATACTGACCTGCGAAACTGGCATTCACAGCCCGCGAGGAAAATATCTGAATGTACCTGATCTTCTTGATCAGCTCTTCAGGTAACATGGTCTGCTTTCTGTCTGCTCCTCTCCTCAGGGGACTTCAATATTGTCGAAGATCATCTTGACCACATCCTCGCTGTCGATGTCCTCCGCCTCGGCCTCGTAGCTGACGATAACGCGGTGGCGCAGCACATCCATGCCGATGCTCTTGATGTCCTGGGGGGTCACATAGGCCCGCTGCCGCAGGAAGGCATGCGCCTTGGCCGCAACGGCCAGGAAGATGGTGGCCCGGGGGGAGGCACCGAAACTGATGAACTGGGCCAGATCCAATCCATAGGCCTTGGGGTCGCGCGTGGCACAGACGATATTGACAATGTAGTCCTTGATCTTGTCGTCGATGTAGATCTCATCGACCACGCTCCGCACGTCCGTGATGTCTTGAGCACTGATGACCGTTTGCGTTTCGATACGCGGACTGGTCACCGCCATCCTGTCCAGGATCTGCCGTTCCTGCGTGCTGTCCGGGTAATCGATCTTCACCTTGAGCATAAAACGATCGAGCTGGGCCTCCGGCAAGGGATAGGTGCCCTCCTGCTCGATGGGGTTCTGGGTGGCGAGCACCAGAAAGGGACTGGGCAGGGCAAAGGTCTCGTCCCCGATCGTGACCTGTCGCTCCTGCATCGCTTCCAGGAGGGCACTCTGCACCTTGGCCGGTGCCCGGTTGATCTCGTCGGCCAAGACGATGTTCGCAAAGAGCGGACCCTTGCGCGTATAGAACTCGCCATCCGACTGTCGATAGATCTGCGTCCCAATCAGATCCGCCGGTAAGAGATCGGGTGTGAACTGGATGCGACGAAACTCGACGCCGATCGCTTTGGACAGGACCGTGACCGCGAGGGTCTTGGCCAGTCCCGGCACGCCTTCCAGCAGGACGTGCCCATTGGCCAGCAGCCCGATCAGCATGCGTTCTAGCATGTATCGCTGCCCAATGACGGTCTTGTCCAGCTCCGCCATCAGCGTAGCGACGAACGCGCTCTTCTCTTGGACAAGATCACCAATTTGTTTTATATCTGTGGCCATAGGTCCTTTCCTTTTCAAGCATGCAAGTCCTTTCCCGCAAGGATGATCTAGCGGCGGGGACAACGACTTGCCTCTTCCCAGGGTTTAAGCGGCATCACTCTACGTAGAACCCCAGTACGCTTCGTCAATGAAAAGGTTCTTGTTTACAGCAAAACATGGCTCGTTTCAAGACCCAAGACATGCCCGCACTACGGAGTCGTAGACGGGGCAGGATCGGCAGCCAGGCGAGTTGGGCGGACGTTTGGGAGGGGCTTTTTGTCCTTGATTGCCGAGGCCGATCGGCTAGAATTGACCCCAAGTCCGCGGCTGGCGTTTCACGCTGACGATGGGACATTGGAGCAGTGGCAGAGCGGCTTAATGCGATGGTCTTGAAAACCATTGTACCGAAAGGTACCGGGGGTTCGAATCCCTCCTGCTCCGGTTGATTTTTTGATGAC
>JADFHU010000615.1 GCA_022567055.1 Planctomycetota bacterium | reverse complement strand
CGTTCGTGACCGATTGAGCGAAACCGGAAGCGTAGCTGTTCTACGTTGAGGATTCGCGCTTGAGGAACGGACGAAGATGGCGTGAAGATGAGATGGAAAACCGGTGAGTTATTTTTGCACGACGACTAAGGAGTCTGTAACGTTAGCACAGTCTCTGAAGAATTCTGTTTTTGTTTGTAAACAAGTCAAAGTCTAACCTTTTTGCAAGAGAAGGAGGTCGTCATTATGAATAAAAGAGTGTGTTGTTTTGTGGTCTTTGCTCTGATGTCCGAACTGGTCGTATCATGTGTCTGGAGTCAGGAAAACCAAATCATCAACAGCGAGTTCGACGAGGATCTTAATGCTTGGGGATCCTATGGGGCTGCCGGTTTTACGATCGAAGTCGTGAGAGATGCAGGTCTCTCGGGAAAAAATGGGGCCCTGTTAGATGTGACGGACGCTTCCGCCGGTGGCGCAATAGGGCTTGCCCAGAGTGGCCTGCTTCTTGAGCCGGGAGTCACCTATCCGATAGGCTTTACCGCCAGAGCGGAACAGGACAGAGAGATGGTGCTGCTACTCCAAACAAACCTGAACAGTGTGAGCTGGCCAACCCAAGTCAACCAGAAAATGAACCTTACGACTAAGCCGCAAGAATATTTTTTTGAATACACCCACAGCGGCAACACGTACGGAGATGAAGCGGGAGAAACCGTCACGCTTTACCTGATGTTAAAGGGAGCTTTTTGGCCCATGGTGGGTGATGATCTGAACAAAAAAGTCTGGTTTGACCGCGTGTACTTTGGCGCTGAGCCCCCCCAGCCCCGCCGCGACCTTGCGGACGATCCCAATCCCGGCGATCAGAGCACGGACGTGCCCCGGGTCACAGATCTCAGCTGGCAGCCGGGAATTCATGCTGATACCCATAATGTATACTTGGGGACCCACTTTGATGATGTGAACACTGCCGACCCTAGTAATCCGCTCGGCGTGTTGGTGAGCCAAGGCCAGGAAGCAATGTCGTACGGACCGGAAAGCGTGTTTGATTTCGAGCAGACTTACTACTGGCGGGTCGACGAAGTCAATGGGGCCCCCGATTTTACGGTCTACAAGGGCGATGTCTGGAGCTTTACCGTGGAACCCTTCTCGATTCCGATCACGGGCGTCACCGCCACGGCCTCCAGCTCGTTCGGCGTTTCCGGGCCTGAGAAGACCGTCGACGGTTCTGGTCTGGTGGACGATCTCCATGGGGTTTCCGCCGCCGACATGTGGATCAGCGCCGGCGTCCCGGCCGCGATCGAATACGCCTTCGACCGGGCCTACAAGCTGCACGAGCTTTGGATCTGGAACTCGAATCAACTCATCGAGGCCTTCGTGGGATTCGGCGCCAAGGATGTGGTCATCGAACACTCTCTAGATGGCGAGAACTGGACCGTTCTCGACGGCGTCGGGCCCTTGGCCCAGGCTACGGGTACCGAGGGCTATGCACACAACAATACCATTGATTTCGGCGGCGCCGTGGCCCAGTATGTGCGTGTGACCGTCAACAGTGTCCAGGGTATTGCACCTCAGGCTAGCTTGAGTGAGGTGCGGTTCTACTCCATTCCGGTCAATGCTCGCGAGCCGCAGCCCGATGCGGGCGCCATGGCCGTCGGGGTCGAGGAGACACTTCGATGGCGGTCCGGGCGCGAAGCCGACCGCCATGAACTCTATTTTGGGACTGATCTCAACAGTCTGTCTCTGGCCGGCACTGTCAACGAGAATAGCTTCGACACGCTGGCCTTGGATCTTCAACTGGGCCAGACGCATTACTGGCGTATCGATGAGGTCAACGACGCCATGAACCCCAGCACCTGGATGAGTGATGTCTGGAGCTTTACCACCGTGGATGCCATCAGCGTCGACGACATGGAGAGCTATAAAGACGCGGAATTCCTCGAGATCTGGGCCACGTGGATCGACGGATTCGGTGATGAGGCCAACAACGGCGCCCTCGTGGGCGCGAATCCGGCGATCGGAGATTTTTCGCCGGAATCAACGATTGTTAACGGCGGCAATCAATCCCTGCCGATTTGGTTTGATAACAGCGCCGCCGCACTTTCAGAGGCGACGCGTACCTTCGACGCCCCGATGGATTGGACCAGGCATGGTGTTGTGGCCCTGGTGCTCTTCTTCCAGGGCAGCTCGAATAATACGGGCGGCGCATTCTACGTCAAGATCAACGACGCCAAAATCGCCTATGACGGGGATCCGGCCGATCTGATGTCCTTCGGTTGGAGTAAGTGGTACATACCCCTGTCGGCAGTGACCGGCACGGATCTGAGTCGCGTCACCGCGTTGACCATTGGTGTCGACGGTGGCGGAACGGGCGTTGTTTACATTGATGACGTCGTCCTGACAGGTGCTGCCCGTGACTTGGTCAATCCGGTCGATCCGGGGACTGCCGGTCTTCTGGCCCATTATCCACTCGATGGGGACTATCAGGATGCCTCCGGCAACGGCCTGAACGGCGCGGCCGTGGGAAATCCCGTCTTCGAGAATGATCCGGCCCGCGGTCAGGTCCTGAGTCTCAATGGGATCGACGCCGCCGTGGATCTCGGTGCCAGCGACGTATTTAATTTCCCCGGCAGCTTCTCCCTTTCGGTGTGGGCCAACATCACCGAATTCAACAGCAGTTGGGGCCACGCCCTGCTTGGCAAGCGCGGCGAGAGTGGTGTGGGTTGGCAATTGCGTCGCCACTCGGGCAATCCCAACCTGACCTTCACGACCCGCGGAACGACTGGCCCAGACGATCCCCGCGGCAACATCGACATTACCACAGCCTTCGGCCAGTGGGTGCATGTTGCGGCCGTGTACGACATGGAGGCCGGTCAGCGTACGGTCTACGTGAACGGTTCGGTGGATGTGTCGATTGACGACGGCGGTACTGTCGCTACGGCGACCCAGAACACCTATATTGGGGCCCGCTCCAACAGTGGCAACACGGGACCGGAGGCATTCTTCAGCGGTTCCCTCGACGAGGTCCGCGTCTACGGCCGAGCGTTGTCCCTTGAGGAAGTCGCCTCACTCGCCGGTCGAACAGTACCCTTTGACAGGCCATAACGAACCCTAGATAGAGATCATCAAAACCTCGGGGCCTGTGTCTCGAATGACACAGGTCCCGGTTTTTTGCTTTCGCCTCAAACGCGCTTTACTCTTGATAAGAAAATGAAAACACTAACTCACCGTAATGCACAATTATGTGAGTCGTCGGCGTCCCTCTGGGCCGCGTCTCAGAATTCATGGCATCAATCGGTCAAATCAGTTTGTTTAATGAAGGAGGACGAACATGTTTAACAGAACGCAGTATTTCGTGCCGTTTCTTTTCGTGCTAAGCCTGGTTCTGACAGGCGCATCTCATGCTGCGCTCGATCCGAATCTTGTCGGATGGTGGCCTCTCAATGACGGAGAAGGGTCCGTAGCCAAAGAGGCCAGCGGCCGGGGTGTCGACGGCACCTTAAACGGGGGTCCGGTCTGGAGTGCAGAGGGCGTCCATGGCGGCAGTTTAGAATTTGACGGTGTGGATGATTACGTCTTTATCGACGGCCAGTACAATCTACCCGTCTATACCATCACTATCTGGTTTCGCTTTGATGGCGGGACGGGCTCACAGGATCTCGTTTCTGCGTATGCAGTGGGCGTACAGCATGGCATCCTGTTGGAACTCGGCGGAGATGGCCGCTTGCGCTACCTCCACCGTTTCCCACTGGGCACCGGTGGTGGAAGCAATTTTTACACCACGAGAACTTTCAACCAGGTGGACGGCTCCTGGAACCATGCGGCCATGGTCAAGTCGGCCAACGAGATTACCCTGTATATCAACGGAGAGAACGTAGGATCGGCTCCGGATAATTCAGTCTTTGATCCCACCGACGCCTTTGGGATTGCCTTGGGTACCCTGGACAACGAACGGG
>JADFHU010000614.1 GCA_022567055.1 Planctomycetota bacterium | reverse complement strand
GTGCACAACAATAAGTTACCGAATTATCCGCTCAGATTTAGGTTGGATTTGGTCGTGATCGATTGAGCGAAACCGGACGCGTAGTGGGCCTACGTTGAGGATTTCGCGATTGAGGAACGGCCGAAGATGACCTGAAGATGAGATGGAGAAGCGGTAAATTATTGTTGTGCGGGTCCTTAGAACCTCGGTCGGGCTTTTTTCCACCCGGCGTGGAGTCGCCCTCTTAATTCTGCCACCTTGGCCGCGTACTTTGGATCGTTCACGACGTTGACGTTTTCGCCGGGGTCTCGCGCGTGGTCGTAGAGTTCGCAGGCCTTGAAGTCTGTCCCCTCGACCGTCCACTCCGTGAACCGATAGTGTTGCGTGCGGATAGAATGGCCCATGCCGCGGCCATAGCCCGGTATGACGCGAGGATATTGGCTAAAGGCAGCCGATTTCCAGGGGAGGGCTGGATTCTGCAAGAGCGGAGCAAAGCTGTCGCCTTCAACGCCCATGGGCGCCGGCAACCCACAGAGTTCAGCCAGCGTCGGGTAGATATCGACGAATTCGACCAGGGCCTGGGTTCTGGCAGGCGTTTGTCCCGGCACATGCAGGATCATGGGGACATGCGTGGAGGTTTCAAAATTGGAATGCTTGTCCCACATGCCGTGTTCTCCGAGCTGCCAGCCATGGTCACCCCATAGAATGATGACGGTGTTGTCGTCCAATCCGAGGGCATCCAATGCGCCCAGCAGGCGTCCCACCTGGGCATCGATATAGCTTACGCAGGCAAAGTAGGCGTGAATGAGATTCCGCGCCATCGCATCGGAAACAGGACCGACTTTGGGCACGCCGTAATAGTGACGCATGTCATTCCAGTTGTAGAGCGCACATTGGGGAACGTCGGTTGGTGGAGTGGGGTTGGGGGCGATGGGGATCTGATCGTGATCGTATAAATCAAAGTACTTCTTGGGTGCAATGAATGGGAGATGCGGTTTATGGTAACCGACTGCGAGAAAGAAGGGTTTGTCCTTTATCCTTTTGAGTGCGGCAATAGCCCGGTTGGTGTTGTCACCGTCACGCAGCGCGTCGTCCTCGACGGCTGGCGCTTCCCACGGCAATCCGCCCATCCTCTTTGTTTTGGTCATGCCCTCACCAAGGTGCCAAGTGAACTGGATTCTACGAGAATCTTCCCTAATATAACGAAGCACATCCTTCCCTTGCTGAGTATGGTACCTTGCCTTCGTCGAAGGTCGAAGCGCTTCACTCCATGAGGCGGGATCATCCTTATGAAAGATCTTTCCAAACGCCTGAGTGTGAAAACCATGTGCCTTGAAATACTGCGGCAGCGTCACGACATCGGGCAATGTATCACGAAAATCTCGCTGGAAGGCGTACACTTTGGTCGTATCCGGGCGGCGGCCTGTCAGAAGCGATGCCCGGGAGGGCATACAAAGTGCCTGTTGGCAGTAAGCCTTTTCGAACACCGTTCCCGACCGGGCCAGTCGGTCGATATGGGGTGAGTGGATGGGGCGACCATAGATGCCGAGTTCAGGCCGTAGGTCGTCGACAGCAATAAACAGGACATTCAGAGGTAGCTGGGCGTCCGGCTCTTGCGCAGAGGTGAGCACTGGAAACACCAGCACGATAGCAGTCAACAACAGGGCAATCCATCGACATCGCGATGCGCTGGCAGGTAGAGGCATCCATCGCACGTCTCTGTCGGCGTCTCTCATGCTGGCCGCAGCGGGACGCTGGCCCGGGAGAGCGTCCTGATTCTGATCCAAGATTTGCGCTACTTGAAATCCAGACTCTGGGGGAAATGCTCTCCTGAACGAGGTTGCAAGGCCTTTGAGGGTATTCATTCTCACCTCAATCTCCAACTATCGAAAATGCCGGAATCCACGATAACGACCCGTAGTATAGCACCTTGTCAAAGAATTCCAATCGCCCGAGTCAGGTATCTGGGGTAGGCGCCATTTCTCGAGATCATGTGCCTGCCGTACCCTGCCGCGAGGCAGGAACGGAGACAGGCGGTGTGACGATCATTTGGTTAGCGACTCTTAATCGTACCCAAGGCCTCAAAATGGAGTAACATCTGTCGTATGCTTTTGTGCTGTCGGGACTCTCCCCTGGTTCGAATTCGGCACAGAGGGTGAGTTGCTAGGCTGTGTCGGAAAACTCGATCTGGCTTCGAGCGGCCCTTTTTCCGCGTGGCTGCATCCGGCTCCATCGACGATGAAACCAATATCGCCTGCTTCGCCGTCTTTGCCAGGCGAAAAAACTGCTCGCTCTCGGGCCGACGAGCAAGTTATCCGACAAAGCCTAGGAAAGGAGTTTGGCCATGGCTCAGGATCGACCCTGCTACGAGGAATCTCTCGCTTTACTGAAGAAGTACAATCAGAATCCAAGCTTGGTCAAACATGGCCTGGCCGTGGCGGTGACCATGCGCCACTTTGCCGAATTGTGGGGCGAGGATGCTGATACCTGGGAGGTTGTAGGACTAATACACGACCTAGACTACGAGCAGTTCCCGGAAAACCATTGTTACAAGAGTGCAGAGATACTAGGCGAAGCGGGATGGCCGCAAGATCTGATTCGGGCGGTGCAGTCCCACGGTTGGGGCATCTGCACGGACATTGAGCCTCAAACGCGCTTGGAAAAAACGCTCTATGCCGTGGACGAATTGACCGGGCTGATCACCGCCGTGGCTTTGGTGCGTCCCAGCAAGAGTGTGCGTGACGTGAAGCTCAAGTCCGTCAAGAAAAAGTGGAAGAACGCAGCCTTCGCCGCCGGCGTAAGTCGTGAGATCATCCAACAGGGCGCCGAGATGCTGGAAATGGGCTTAGACGACTTGATTCAACAGACGCTTACCGCCATGCAGGGCAAGGCGGAGGCATTGGGATTGAGTGGCACGGAATCGGGCAGCGTTGGAGCCAGCCCTTAGCGGTCGCGCAGAAATAAATTCACATTTTAGAGGGAGCAAATTGGCGTTAGATTTGGTCGCGCCGATTGAGCGAATCCACAGGCGTAGCTGTTCTACGTCGAGGAATTCGCGATTGAGAAGCGGCCGAAGATAATGTCAAGATTGCCCCTATAAATGGGAAGTTATTTCTGCGCGGCCGCTTAACGGGCCCCCAGCTTGGACCGCTGTAGTGGGCCGCAGTAGAGTCAGCCCTGGATATAGTGGGAAGCCGGAGATTGCCTGGGTACACTCTCAGATTTTCCATGCATCACCGTTCCGTCTCCAGGATTCTGGTATATACTATGATAGATATCATTTGAGAAAGGACTTGGCATGGAAACCGCGAAGATATTCATGAATGGCCGCAGTGAGGCAGTACGGCTCCCAAAGGACTATCGTTTTGACGCCAAGGAGGTTTTCATCAAGCGATTCGGGGACATGGTCTTACTGGTGCCCAAGAAGAAGATGTGGAACGTCTTTCTGGAAGGCTTAAATGACTTCTCCGAGGATTTTCCTGGCGGCCGACTGACAGATAAGCCTCAAGAACGAGCGGAACTCTAAAGAAAAACACGCATGGCCTTTAAGAAACTCAAAGCCAAACTCCGTCAGCGAAAGCTGCGCTCGCATTCCATCGTCGTAGACACCGATCTCAGCAAGCGGAGTTTCGGAGCCCGATCCGGGGTCTGGACCGTCCATCCCGAGGGCCTTGGCCCGCACAGCATCGTCTACTCCTTCGGAGTGGGAGACAACATCGCCTGGGATCTCGCCATGATCGAAACCCATGGCCTGGAACTGCACGCATTCGATCCCACGCCTCGGTCCATCGAATGGATCTCTCGACAAAAGCTACCACCTTCGTTTCACTTTCACGACTTCGGTCTGGCTCATTTCGATGGAGAGATCGAACTCTTCGAGCCCTGCAAAGTACACAAAATGAATTACACGTCTCGGGCTGAGAAGAAAGGTGGGACACGAAAGATCTACTGTCCCGTCCGCC
>JADFHU010000613.1 GCA_022567055.1 Planctomycetota bacterium | reverse complement strand
TCACGGGTTCGCCCCAGATCAATGCCCTCGGTGATCTGTTGCTTAACATCCGAAGGAGACACGTCGTCGGCCACCATGCCGCCAAAACTGCCAAAACCGGCGCCACCCTGTCCGCCAAAACCGCCGCCACCCAGTCCACCACCACCCACCATAGCGTCCTTGTCCGCTTGTGCGACGGAGGAGAGCTGACTCTCGGGCATGGCCAGAGACCGGTAGGCATCCTCTCCATCGGTGGCTACCAAGCCTCCGTCCATGGTCTCGATATTGTCCAGGCCAAAGCCGAGTCCATGCCCGGTAGAGCCTGATGTTCGGCTAGCACCTTCCTCCGAGAGGCTTCCTCTTAACATGGGTTCTGTTTCTGCCTTCAAAGCCGGCAGTTGTTTCACCACCACCAGACTTGACTCGGAGCCATCGGCAGCTGCGGATTCGAATAATTCGCTCTCTATCCCTAGCGAGTCGAATTGCGGAGTGTCACCCAGTGCAGATAACTTCTCTACTTGCTGCGCAACTCCACGCTCTCTCCTGCCCCGCGCCTCGGCCTCAACACCCTCGGTGGCTCGCAAGCTCAGCGACGTTGGCTGAGTCGGGGTGGCAGATGCATCGACCCGGCGTCCTAGCGCCACGGGTGACTCCGCTTCGACGGTGAACTGACGCCTATCATCCGCACTCCCTAGCCCCAGCGTGGGCACAGGTCTCGGTTGACTCGCAGCCTCATTCAAGGGTCTGGATTGGTCGAACCACCCGTATCCGTACTGTCCACGCCCGTTGACCGCCTGCGCAACGTCCTCTTTGCCTGACTCGATCCGATAGAGCCGTTGCGGCTTCGTCTCATGGACTCGCTCGAGTTCGGTGCCGTAGCCCCCCCCATTTCATGTCATATGCCATCATCTCCCCGTCAGCCTCGGGTGCCGGCGTCACTGGGGAGGCGAGTTTGGTCCCAGCCTCCACAGGGTCATCGGCCGTTACCAGCGCCGGGCGCTTGGCTGGAGCGGTGCCGAAACGGGGAACGCTAGGCTGCGTCGCTGAGCGTCCCTCGAGAAGTCGTTCATTGCTTTCTCCCTGTCTTGATCCAGGTCTATTCAGATCGTCTGGGCGAGTGGCCCGTAACGTTCCGGCTGATCCTGCCGTTTGATCGGCTCTCTCCTTTAGAAGACTGAGGGGTAGAAAGTCGTCGTACTCCTTTCTTGCCGAGGGTCTCTCGGTGACTTGCGGCGCCCTCATGGAATAGCGTTGAGAGTTCAATTGGGGGGTGAGAAAGGGAACCACGCCCGCCACCAGAAAGACCACCGCCGCCACCGCCACCTTTGGAAAGAGACGAATGATCTGCAGGCGTCTAGTCCTCTGTTGCCGTGCGAGCTTTTCAAGACGCTTCAGGTGCTGGGCAGCGAGCACCGGCTCCGGTCCGGCGTGCAGGGCATCGCCGGCGACCTTGACGGCCATACGGAGATCGGCCAGACGTTCACGGAGTTCGTCGTCGGTTTCCAGATAGGCCAACAGCTCGGCCTTCGATGCCTCGCTGAGTTCATCGAAGACCAGTACGGCCAATAGTTTTTCTGCTTCTTCGCGTTGCATGGCGAACTCCTGGACCGCCTT
Source organism: Planctomycetota bacterium (assembly GCA_022567055.1). Taxonomy (GTDB): domain Bacteria; phylum Planctomycetota; class Phycisphaerae; order Sedimentisphaerales; family Anaerobacaceae; genus JAIPFM01. The sequence goes on along the minus strand of JADFHU010000613.1, from coordinate 2,350 downwards.
AAGCGATTCCCAGTCTTTCTTTCAGCGTGCTTGTTCTCTGTTCTACACGACGCCCGCGTTTTTCAAGCGGCGGGCCAATTCGCTCAGCCCTTGGTTCAGGCGGTAGTTGACGGTGGATAGGGAGACACCGACTATTTTGGCCACCTGCCGCAGGCTCATCCCCTGGATGATCTTGAGCAAGACGACTTGTCGAATCGGTTCATCGAGATTCTTCAATTCCTGCAGGGCGGCCTGCCGGGCCTCCAGGCGGAGCACCTCCTCCAGGGCATCGACCTCATCCGCCGCCGGGTGGCCACGGCCGCTACCGAGGCCTGGTGGGCTTCCTGCCGGGGCCGTTGTCGCTCTCGCTTGCGGATCAGGTCGACGGCCAGATTGTGAGCCACGCGGAAGAGCCAGGTCTGCAGATTGAGGATACTATCGGTCCCTTGGCTCTGGACCTGCCTGTGTAAGCGAATGAAGGTCTCTTGCACGAGGTCTTCTGTTTCCCCATCGACGCGGCCCAGTAGATGGCCCACATAGCGGAGCAGCGGACTCTGATACCGCCGCACCACGGCCATCAGATCGCCGGCGTCAGGCTCGATGCGGGGCGGTCTTGCCCGGGTGGCCTTTAATGGTTTCACGGATACAGGGGATCTCTTATGCATTTGGGCCATTTTTCCGTTCACTATAGCAATAGACGGCATATTGGGGCGTGCGTGCTAAATATAATTGAGAATCGCGTGGGTTGTGGGTCGGTTGGTCCGTCGAAATGGAATTGAAAATTGAGAATTGAGGAGTGCAAATTGAGAATTGGCGATGCCCTCAACAATTTTAAGTTCTCAATTCTCAATTCTCAATTCTCAATTTCAAATTCCCTTGATTCTTTTGTGGCTTCCGTTGGCGAAGGTGCCCGTTGGCAGGAGGGATCTAGTTTTGGGACGGGGGTATGGTGATCACTGGGTCCTTCGTTTGGGGAGCCCGGTCAATCGTAGTCGTTGTCGTAATCGTAATCGAAACAGTGATTGGGCTTACCGCCGTACTCGATTACGACAACGACTACCGCTGCGCTGACAACGACAACGAGGTAGGTAGATCCGTTCCCCCTAACTCCCCACGGCCCCTGCCACGCGCACCATGGAGAGGGCTCGGGCGGTGGCGACCATTTTGCGGCCCACCTCCGTGTTGTGAAGTCTCTGCGCTTCACCGGCGAAGCGGGCCGCTTCGGCATAGCGACGCGCCAAGAGGGCTGTCCTGGCCCGGGATCGGAGTTGATGGGACCGTGCAATGAGCAGCATCAGTTGGGATAGGTCGGTGCCGCAGCGCGGGCATTCGGTCTGGGCGCGAAATGCGGCTCGACACACCGGGCAGTCGAAGGTGTTTGGCTCGGTCATCACTTGCCCTCGATGAAGAAGAGGAGTTCTTTCAACTCACTAATGGCGGTGCACAGTGGTTCGTGCTCCGAGGCGACGATGGCCTCCTGTATCCGTTCATGTAGGTCAATGACCTCTTCCTTGTCGTCCTCATGGATCCCGCCCAACAGGGCCCGCGAACGATCAAGCAGAGATTCGGCCTCCGTGATGCGGGCGGCCATTTGGGGATCCAAGGGTGTTTGGCTCTCCTCGGATTTTTCGAACTGGGCCTCGATGGTGTCGTACTCCGCAGCGCCTTCGCCCGCGTGCACCGGGTAGAGTTGCTCCAAACGGGCTCGGGCCCGGGCCATCTCCTCGGGGCTCTTGGTCTTGATGGCGTCGTTGATGGTAATGTGTTTGGACAGTCCGGTCCGTTTTTCGACGGCCTCGACCTTCAGGATGCCGTCCAGGTCGAGGCTCATGCGGCAGAGCACTTCGTTCTCTTCCGCCACGGGCGTGAGGCCTTCGACGTTGAACTTTCCCACCAATAGGTTCTTGAGGGCATCGGGGTTCTCGCCCTGGAAGATCTCGATCTCGACCCTCTTCTGGTAGGGCCCGGCGGTGAAGTAGCGATCGGTCCGGGTGATGGGCAGGGGGGTGTTGCGTTTGATGATGGGGTGATAGCAGTGGCGGTACTCCCTATCCCCCTGCATCCCTACGTAGGAAGGACCGAAGGAATAGGGCGAGATGTCGACGAGCACCCGGTCCACATCGTGACCCTGCAGGCGCGAGGCGAGCAGGCCCGCGCCCAGGGCCACGCAGAGGTCGGGGTGGACATCCTGACGCACGGTGACGCCGACCCGTTCTTCGAGCATGTCACGGATGAGAGGCGTCCGGGTGGATCCGCCCACCAGGAGGATGACGTCGATATCGTCGGCCCGCTTGCCGGCGTCGTCCAGGGCCTGGAAGACGCTCTCCAGGGTGGAGTCCAACAGCGGGCGGATCATCTGCTCGAAGTCCAT
>JADFHU010000612.1 GCA_022567055.1 Planctomycetota bacterium | reverse complement strand
ACATGTTCTCAAGAATCGATCGGTCAATGAGTCATTTCATGAACTCGGGCTTGCCTTCCTTCGTCCTTCTGCGGTTCCTTGTTCGATATTCTGCGGTTCGCTTTTAACCGATACCAGCTGGATGTCCTAAATTTCCACCCTGAACAGTATTATCGATGAACGGTTACCATTCCTCTTACTGAGGCAACGGTCCTGGTTTAACATGGTTCATCAGGTACCATGTTTTTAGGGTCAGATTGTGAAGACTTCCTTTACCCTCGCCGGCCAGGCCAATACTGTGCGTTCCTCCGGTATATGGCACTGCCGTAAACATTTTATTGTGCTTAATCAGCTCATTGACCAGGTTTTCGAAGCTCTGATAGTGGCAGTTATCGTCTTGAGTGCCGTGATAGATCAAGAGGTTGCCTTGGAGGTTTTTGACATGCGTCACGGGAGAGCCGTCGCGGTAGTTGTCGGCATTGTCATCCGGTAGGCCCATGAAGCGTTCCTGGTAGATGCTGTCGTAGAGTCGTTGGTCGCTGATAAAGCCACCGGCCATGGCAGTATGGTACAGATCCGGATAACGGAACAGCAGGTTCAGACTCATCGAGCCGCCACCGCTATACCCGGTTACGGCCACGCGATCGCCATCGATAAACGGGAAACGTTCTTTGAGTTTGCATAGGGCCGCGGCCTGATCCTGCGAGGCCAGGATGCCAATTTTTCGGTAGATATGGTGACGCCAGGCCCGTCCCAGAGGTAGATTGGTACCTCGGTTCTCAATGGAGACCATGAGATAGCCCTGCTGTGCCAAGTACTGGTGCCACTTGTTACGGCCCCACGCATCTCTGATACGTTGGCCCATAGGTTCCCCATAGATACTGATCACAAGCGGGTATTTCTTGGACGCGTCAAAGTTATAGGGTTTGACCATCGAAACCGGGAGTTTCACGCCCGGCTCGATCTCCACATAGAAGAACTCGGTGGGTTGAAAGTGGACTTCGGTCATGTGGTCTTTGGCCGCGCCGTTGTCCTCAAGTATCTTGAGCACCTGGTGATCCGGCAGAGAAACCAGTTCGTACAGCGGTGGGTGATTCCAGCTTGAGTAGGTGTGGAAGGCACGACTGGCATCGCCGGAAATGCGATAGGTGTGCGTACCGGGCTGGGACGCTGGTGTCAATTGTTGCGGCTCACCGGTGCCATCCAGGCGTTCACGAAACAGATAAGACTGGGCCGGATGGTCCGGAGATGCCGTGTAATAAAGCCATCCGCCGTCTGAGTCCAGCTTGATGAGTCTGATGACATCAAATTCGCCTTTGGTAATCAGCTTCTTCTCTTTGCCGTCACGGGAAACCCTGTGGAAATGACGCCATCCATCCATTTCTGAAAACCAAAGAAAACTTTGGCCATCGTCGATCCAGGTCATGTGGTCGTTGACGTAGACCCATGTCTCGTCTTTATCGACGAAGAAGGGCTTGAGTGTGTTCTTTTTCAGGTTAGCCATCCACAGGGTATTGGTGTTCTGCAAACGGTTCATCCGTTGCAGCACAAGCGATTTGGAATTGCCCCCCCAGTAAAAACGCGGAATGTAATGCTGACGAGGATCGCCCGGCAGATCATCCAACCATTCTGTTTTTCCGCTCTTGGTACCGACGACGCCGACACGGACTGCCGAGTTTGTGGTGCCCACCTTGGGGTAGGGCAGGTCAATGACCTGCGAGTAGTTGCCCGCGAGGTAGTTGACGATGTGGAACGAACCAACGCCTTCGGTATCGAACTGAAAGTAGGCAATCCTCTTGCCATTCGGGCTCCACTTGAAGCCGTCTCGAATCCCAAATTCTTCTTCATAAGCCCAATCAACCGTTCCGTTGATAATCGAGGATTTGTCGCGTTTTGTAAGCTGCTTGATCTTACCTCTCTTGAGGTTTTCAACATAAACGTTGTTATCGTGAACATAGGCCACTCGCGTTGAATCCGGAGAAAACTTGGCAAACATCAGTGTGGAAGGTTCAAACTTCGCACCGAGCTGTTGCAGTTTGTGGGTCTTTAAATTCAGTACCCAGTAGTCCCCACGACTATGAACACGCCAGACGCGTTGGGTGTTGGTGTAAAGCAGGAGTTTTTGGCGGTCAGTGGACCAAACCGGGTTTCTGAAAGACAGAGGCTTTTCAGAGCCTTCCGGAATCAATTTGTCGGCGGTGAGAATGACGCGTTTTTCATCGGTTTCAGGATTCCAGTCGAGCAGGTCTTTGCCGCCTTCGACGGTTTCGGAGTCAGAAAAAAGTAGACAGCTTGCGCCGATTTCGCGCCAGGTTCCCAAAGAACTCCTCTTCGTCGAGATGAATGATCCCTTAGCCACCTGTTCAAGTGTCATGAGGGCCGGGTCCTCGAGGGCCTGAACACTTTCCTTCCACTGACCCAGGTTCCAGGCCAGTAACGGATTTGCCGAAAGGCATAGTACCACGGGGACGACCACCGAACTGAATCTTACGCGACACATAGGCACCTCTTGACAAAAAGTTAGATATGTGGGTACTGCTGCGCAAAACGATGTAGCGCTGTCCCGGTTCTCAAGTTGAGGTTATTGCACCCATTGCCTCATCCGATGGGAAAAACACGCTGCTTCTGTTTCTCCCCGAACCTGATTGTATTGATTCTGTTGACAATATCAATCGCATTCCCTACTCTCGCAAGGTTCAATCTTATGAAAACGATGCAAGCCCTGGTAAAAAAGAAGGCCGGCCTCGGCCTATGGCTCGAAGAGGTCCCCGTCCCCGAGTTTGGCATCAACGAAGTGCTCATCGAAGTGCTCCGCACAGGTATCTGCGGTACGGATGTTCACATTTACACCTGGGATGCGTGGGCACAAAAAACCGTGCCAGTGCCCATGGTGGTCGGACACGAATTCGTGGGACGGATCGTGGATCACGGCGCAAATGTCAAAGACTTTGAGGTCGGCGATATTGTCAGCGGCGAGGGCCACGTGGTTTGCGGCCGCTGCCGGAACTGCATGGCCGGCCGGCGACACCTCTGCATGGATACGGCCGGTATTGGCGTCAACCGCCCCGGGGCCTACGCCGAATACCTGGTCTTGCCCATGACCAACGTCTGGCAGCACGCCCCCGGAATTTCAAGGGACGTGCAAGCCCTCTTCGACCCCCTCGGCAACGCCGTCCACACCGGGCTTTCATTTCCCGTACTCGGCGAGGATGTCCTCATCACGGGCGCGGGGCCCATCGGCATCATGGCGGCGGCCGTTGTCCGCCACGCGGGTGCCCGCTACGTGGTGATTACGGACGTCAACCCGAAACGTCTGAAACTCGCGGAGAAGATGCATCCCACCCTCGCTGTGGATGTTCGGGAAAAACGCCTCACGGAGATCCAGAAAGAATTGGGCATGAAAGAAGGATTTGATGTGGGGCTGGAGATGTCCGGCAACCCGGACGCATTCCGCGAGATGATCGAGAACATGTGCCACGGCGGCAAGATCGCCATGCTCGGCATTCCCGAGGAGGAATTCGCCACCGATTGGAACCAGGTCATTTTCAACATGCTCACCATCAAGGGGATCTACGGTCGAGAAATGTACGAGACCTGGTATCAGATGACCGCCATGCTGCAGAGTGGCCTGGATATCGAACCCGTTATCACCCATCGCCTCCTTTATACCGAATTTGAGGCGGGATTCGAGGCGATGATCTCCGGGAATTCCGGGAAAGTCGTCCTGACGTGGAAAGAGGAGGACTGATCCGATGCTAGGCGCCATGAAAGACCATTTGACGGCAGAACTCGCCCAAATCCGCGCCGCGGGTCTCTATAAAGAGGAGCGTCTCATCACCACGCCGCAAAATGCCCGCGTCGGCGTCATGAACCAAGATCCCGTCTTGAACATGTGCGCGAACAACTACCTGGGACTGGCCGGCCACCCGGCGGTGATCAGCGCCGCACATGACGCCCTGGATCG
>JADFHU010000611.1 GCA_022567055.1 Planctomycetota bacterium | reverse complement strand
CCGCCTTAGCAGCCTAAGTCCATCAATGAAAGAGACTCAGGCTGCCAGGGCAATCGCATGTGCGTACCTGTTTCTCGCGTGCCTCAGGAAAAACACCGTCGTGGCTGATTCTCGAAGTGAAAGTAGTCAGTAATCGGTAATCATTTGTCGGTTTGGCCCCAGATACTGATTACTTTTGGACTGATTACCGATTACCGATTACTGATTACTAACCCGTTAAGATGTCAGCAACGGACTGAGGAAAAAATCAATGGTCTCTAGCCAAACCTACTTGCGATCGCCTGGACTGAGGGTCAGGGGCCAGTGGCGCCGCCTTAGTTGATGAGACGACAACGCCCCCCGGCCGTGATTTTGTGTATTAACGCTTGAAAGACAAAAGACCTGACCACGGCTGTAAATTTACACCTTGCGACGTCTACTTGTATCAACAAAATCGTGCTCCCACGACTCTCCTGCCGTCACTGTCCTCCGCCAGGGTGGAGCATGAGTTCAGCGCTGACACCTGCGTGGTCCGACGGCCAGAGCCCCGAAGAGGTTCGATCCTCCTGCGCCTCTCCCACAACATCTGAATTCAGGGCAGTAAGATTTCCTCTGTAAAGCACGAGATCGATCCGCTGATCCAGGGTCGACTCCGGACTGAGCAGGTCGCTATCCTGCCGGGCCGTAAATCCGTGTCCGGTGCCTACTTCCAGCCACACATCGGCAAATCCATGTGACGTCAGGAAATCATATGTCGGTGCTTCGTTGGCAAGATCCTCAGCGCTTGCATTCGAGTTCAAGTCTCCGACGAGTATAACTGGCAGATCAGTATCGAGAGGACCGGCCAAAAGCTCCCCGATCTGAACCAGCCTGACAACTTCGGAGTGTTCCGACAGATGGGTGGTAACAAAACGCACGGTTCCGTCCGGTGTATTGACGTCCACACTCGCCCAGCTGCTGAGTATATCGATCGGCACCCCCACAACACGCAGCGTGACATTCGCGTGGAAGTTTCTTGCCTGTGCATTGGCGTATTCGAAACGGCGTTCCTGGACATCGGTTCGGGCCAGAATCACATGCCGGTCTGTCATCCTGATATCATCGGTGGCTGTGAAAGAACCGGGGCGGAGAGCAGGACCCTCGAAGTCACCCGCATCCACCACTGCCATGACATCGTAGTTCAAGCCCTTCGTCTTCAGAGTTTCAAGCAGAATCTGCAAAAAATCGTAGACGACTGTCTCTGCATTGGGGAAGAAATTGCCACCAGCGAAATCTCCTGGCGATTGCATTCGCCACAATACGGCCTCCTGCAGGCCGATGAGGTCGGGCTGTTTCAGAGCGATCTGATCCGCTATCGCCACAGCCCGCTCGTTAAAGTTTGTCTGTTGAATAGTCGCCAAGAGGGCAGTCCCTTCGAAAGCAAGGGCCAGGGGTGAACCGACTTCGAAAAGTGGTTCAAGAGGCGCGCCGAGGTAAAGGTTCCAGGTCATTACGGTCAACGGCCTGTCTTCTTGCGCTGGCGCTTGAGCCCCGAGGAACGATACGGCTGCAAGGACAATTGAACATGACACGACAAGGGCTAGAGCGTTTCTTCTGGTCATCTTTACCTCCTAGGATGCACATACTCATTCCAATAGCGCGATAAATGCTAATTCATCAGATCAGGTCACCGTCCTGCTGAATGAAGATACAAGGCCGGTTGGATGATATCAATCGTGAATATCCCTTACGGCCCTGAGGGAGGGGAGGAGTGAGAGTCCCGGAAGACTGTGATCAGACGGAAACGACTCGTAAGTGTCAGAGGAGGACTCATGCGCCATTCGGGAAGCAGCGAAAGGGCACGGCCGGAGAACTCAGGGCATGCAGCAGAGGTCGCCTATTTTAAACTCGAGGGACTGCTGGTCGGCAAAAACCGCTCTGAAGCCCCAGGGCAATCGAATGTGAGTGCCCGTTTCTCACGTGCCGCCGGAAAAACACCGATCGCGTCGGTTTCTCGAAGTCAATGTAGTCAGTAATCGGTAATCAGTAGTCGGTTTGGCCCCAGATACTGATTACTTACTGATTACTGATTACTACCCCCTTGAGATGTCAAAAACGGACTGAGGAAAACAGCAATGGTTTTTGGCCAAACCTACATGCGATAGCCCTGCTTGAAGCCCGCCGGTGGCTGACAGCGGCAGGATAATCCGGTAGACTTCCCCCGTGATCAACCAAACCATCTCTCATTACCGAATCACCGCCAAGCTTGGCCAGGGGGGCATGGGCGAGGTCTACCGCGCCACCGATACCAAGCTCGACCGCGACGTCGCAATCAAGGTCTTGCCGGATGAGTTTGCCGACGACCCGAAACGCCTGGCACGCTTCGAACGTGAGGCCAAAGCGCTGGCCGCTCTGCACCATCCCAACATCGCCTCCATTTTCGGCTTTGAAGAACACCAGGGCAAACATTACCTGGTCCTGGAACTCGTCGAAGGACAGACCCTCGCCGAACGGCTGGAACAGGGACCGCTGGAGGTCACGGAGGCCCTGGAGACCTGCCGACAGATCGCCGAGGCTTTTGAGGCCGCCCATGACAAAAGCATCATTCATCGCGATCTGAAACCAGCCAATGTAAAGCTCAGCGCCGAAGGTCAAGTCAAAGTCCTCGATTTCGGCCTCGCCAAAACGCTGCCTCCAACGGGCTCGGGCGCCGGCGTTTCCGCCAACCTGGCCGATTCGCCCACCATCACGGACAACACGACCCTACCGGGAACGATTCTGGGCACGGCCGCATATATGAGCCCCGAGCAGGCGCGGGGCAGGCCGGTCGACCAACGTTGTGACATCTGGTCCTTGGGCTGTGTGCTCTTCGAGTGCCTGACCGGCAAAAGGGCCTGCCCGGGAGAGGATGTCACCGAGACCCTGGCCGCAGTCCTGCGAGGGGAACCCCAGTGGTCGGCCTTGCCGCAGGACACGCCCCCAACCATTCAATTGCTATTGCGTAAATGCCTGGCCAAGGACCGCAAGCGGCGCTTGCACGCTATCGCCGATGCCCGCATCGACCTGGAGCAGGCGCTTGACGATCCGAGCGCTTCCGTCCTCCGATTGAGTGACGCGGCGCTCCAGGAGACCAGCGCCGGAGGCGGCCAGCGGCATCTTGCGACCGGAGGCCTCGTTCTGATCGTGGCACTCGTGACCGCCGTGCTGGTGTGGATCCTCAAGCCGACACCCCCAGCGCCCACTCCCCAGCCGCCGCCGATCCGACGCCTGAGCGTCGACCTCGGGGCCGAGGGCAGTCTGTTCGTCCGGCACGGAACCGCCATCCGACTCTCGCCGGATGGATCCACCCTCGCCTATATTGCCAGGTCTCAGGATGGTACGGGACCGCCCCAACTCTACCTCAGGCGCCTGGACCAACTGGAGGCGACGCCGCTTTCGGCCGCGGCGGGGGCAGAGCAGTTCTGCTTCTCGCCCGACGGTCAGTGGATTGCCTTCCGGGTCGTCAACAGCGACACCCTACAGAAGGTGTCGGTCACCGGTGGGTCGGCCATGACCCTCTGTGACTCGGGACCCACTCGGGGCATCGACTGGAGCACAGACGGTTGGATTGTGTTCGCCTCACCCGAGCACAGGGGACTCTCGCGCGTTTCCGCTGCCGGTGGGACACCGGAGCCCTTGACCAGCCTGGCCGAGGAGGAAAACACCCAGCGCTGGCCTCAGATCCTGCCTGGCGGCGGGGCCGTGCTCTATAGCGCAGTCACAAGAGGCCCGGAAGCTGATGGGTCGAGCATCATGGTCCAGAAACTGCCGACGGGAAAACCTGAACGCCTGCGGCAGGGCGGCTTTCACGCCCGATACCTCGCCAGCGGACATCTGGTCTACCTCCAGGGGGGGACGCTCTTTGCCGCGGCCTTTGATCTGGACACCTTGACGCTCCAGGGGCAGCCGGCCCCGGTGCTCGAAGAGGTCGCCGCCAACAACATCGGC
>JADFHU010000610.1 GCA_022567055.1 Planctomycetota bacterium | reverse complement strand
CGAGCCTCACCGGGGACAAGGTGTTTATCCGCTCCGGGGCGGGCACCCATTTTTACGACTGTGGCAGGTTAAACAGGGGTGATACGGTGGAAGTCTGGGGGACGGAAGAGGGTTGGTCCAAGATTACGCCACCGGCCCTTAGTTTTTCCTGGGTTGCCACGAAGCACATCGTGGTGGACCCAGCGGATCCGACCGTTGGTGTTGTCACCGGCTTAGAGGCGATTGTCTATGCCGGCTCGGATTTCGAAAAGCCCATGCACTCGACGACTATTCAGGTCACACTGAAGAGAGGGGACAAGACACATCTCCTGAACGAGGAGATGGATGGTTATCTAAAGATCAGTCCGCCGCCAAACAGCTATCTCTGGGTCAGTAGCCAGTTTCTGCAGCGGGTAGAGACACCCCAAACAGAGGCCCCAACCGTGCTGCCCCCCGTCTCTGTTGATGTAGCGCCAAGCGCCGTGGGCTCGGAAGAACCGATCGTTACGGAAGCATCCTCTGCGGAAGCCTCCTTGCTGGCTGAGTACTACGCCATAAAGATGCGGGTCGAAGAGGAACTCGCGAAACCGCGGGAAGAGCAAAATTATGATGAGATCGAGGCGTTACTCAACAAGCTCGCCGGAAACGAGGAGAGCGAAAAAGTCGCGAAGTATGCTCAGATCTTCTTGTCCAGAATAGCGGGATACAAGCTGGCCATCAAAGTGGGACGAGAGGTGGCCGTGCAGGATGAACTCCTCAAGGAAGCCACCCTTCGCATCAACAGGGCGAGGTTACAGCGCTTGGCCCAAGCGCCCAAGCTCGGCCGTTTTGCCGTGATCGGGATGCTCAAGAAGTCCAACGTGAACCTGAGGCGCTATCGCATTGTGGCTGCCTCGGGAAAGACCCTCTGCTACGCGCAGCCCGTGGGCAGTATAGCGGATGATGAGTTGACCCAATACCTGGACAAGAAAGTAGGCCTCATCGGTAGCGTCAAGGCACACGCGCCCTCCAAGAGTGCCCTGGTCGAGTTTACCAAGATCGAGGGAGTCCGGTAACAGGGGCCGCTACACGCCGGCGACGCAGCGACACAGCCAGGCGGCCACCAGCGCCCCGTAGGTGCCGATGGCATAACCCATCAAGGCCATGAGGATGCTCACGGGCACGAGTTTGGGGTTGTGGTGGGCCGCTACCACCGGCGCACTCGCCGCACCGCCCACATTGGCCGCACTGGCGATGACGGTGGAATGAATGTCGACCCGCAGCACCCAGGCCGCGAGCAGGCAAAACATGCCGTGAAAGGCGATCCAGAAGAAAGCGGCCAGCAGGAACCAGGGGGCCTGGGTGGCCAAGCCCGACAGATTGGCTCGGGCCCCCATGTTGGCGACGAATAGGAAGACTAAGGCCATGGCCAGTTCGTGGCTACAGGGCAGTTTTCTGGCGGGCGACCTGGAGAGGAGCAAAGCCAGCGTCGTAACGATGAGGATGTTCCATGTCCCCGCGGAAAGAATGGGCTGATCCTCTGGGAACTGCGGCAGCCGGACGGATATCTGCCGTGCCGCGAAGGTCACGGCAAACCCGACGAAGAGCAGATAGAGAATCTGTCGCATGCTTGGCTTCGATTGAGTCTCTTCTGTCTGAAAAGTCGTGTCTTCGAGCATCCTGATCCGTTGCGGATCCACGCGGACGAAGCGGTGAAACCAGGGGGCTAGGTTCTTCGCGCCCAGCAGGATCGGCAGCCATACGACATAGACGGCATTGTCCGCCAGCACAGCTAGACCCATGTTGTCACCCGAGGCGTCCAGTGCCAGTTCCATGGCCGCCATATTGCCCGTGCCTCCGATCCAACTGCCGGCTAGTGCCCCGAAGGCCTTCCAGGCACCCGGATCCAGATGACTCTTGACCAGCAGATAGGCGAGGGGCGCCCCCAGAATAACGCCTAGGGTGCCGGAGAGCATGACCAGGACGCCTCGGCCCATGACCTTGATCGCCGATAGGACGTCTACCTTGAGTAGCATAATCGTTAGGAGAAAGGGCAGCATGGTGCCGCGCATCCAGTCGTAGACAGGGCTCTGGCTGGCCAGAACGCCGGTACTCGATAGGACCATCGGCACGGCATAGATGAATAGCAGCGGGGGAAAGTAGGTGAACAAGCGCCACTGGGTTCTCTGTTCCAGAAAGAAGAACAGAGTCACGATGCTTACCAGGGTCGTGGTTATCGCCAGCGGGTTGGAGATCAGGGGAGCCATGCGTCACCGGGGGACCGTGCGACTACATCGTCTCCACAGGATACCCCTTGTCAATCCAGCCCAAGGTTCCCCCATTCATGCTGCGGACGTCTTCATAGCCCCTGGATTTTAGGATGAGCATGCCCGAAAGCGAGAGGTTGCCTAGATTGCAGACCGTGATGATCGGTTGCTTAAGATCCGTCGGCAGTGCGCCATTGCCGTCCAGCAACGCGTCGATGGGGATGTGTACGGCACCGGCCACGTGGCTGGCTTGGTACTGCTGAGGTTCACGGACATCCACGAAAAGGGTCTTGGTATTATCCAGGGCGGCGGCCGCATCCAGGTCAATCGTGGTCTGCTGATTGCGGGCCAGTTCAATCATCCGGTTGAGACGTTCTTCCTGAACGTTTTTGGAGTTGGGATTGGCGGGGGAGCCCACCGTATTCCTGAACAAGGGCGCGAAATGGCGTTGAACGGAACTCGCGTACTTAAACACGTTGTCCGGGAAGATGACCACGACCACGCTGTCGGGCTGATCCTCAATGACCTTCAACGCGCCGGCCAAGGCCATGCCCGAAGAAGGCCCGGCGATAATGCTCTCTTCCCGATTGAGCCGCAGGCACATGTCGAAGGCCTCCCGGTTGGTGACTTCGACGAGGTGATTCATGAGTTCCCGATCGAACAGCTCGGTCTGTTCCAACTGCCGGATGCTGCGCACCCCCGGGATGTCGTGCCCCTCTTCGGGGTGAACCCCCACGAGGGTGATGTCCGGGTTCTTCTCACGCAAGAATCGGCCCGCGCCCGTGAGGGTGCCGCAGGTCCCCAGGCCTGCCACGAGATGGGTCACTTTCTGTTCCGTCTGTTTCCAGATCTCGGGACCGGTCGTTTGATAGTGGGCCTGGGGATTGTTGGTATTGGCATATTGGTTGAGCATGTGGAAATCGGGTTGTTCCGCGGTGGCATGCGCCAGAGCGATAGCCCCTTCCGGAGCACCGGGCGCCGGGCACAGCGTGTCTTGTAGCTCGATGACGTCGTTGCCGAAGAAGCGCAATAGAGCGCGCTTCTCGAGTGGAATCTCCGTGGAAAGCGGCGACGTGACCGTATAGCCCTTTAGGTTGGCCAGGAGGGTCAGGGCAAAACCAGTGTTCCCGGAGGTCGGCTCCACCAATTTGTTTCCCGCCACCAGTTCTCCGGCCTCTTCTGCCCTCTGTAACATGTTGGCCGCGATCCGGTCCTTCACGGCACCAAAGGGATTGTACCACTCTAGTTTTCCAAACACCTGGGTCTGTTCGAAGGGAACAGTCTGGTGAAGACGCACCAGCGGTGTGGGATTCTCTTCGCCGGAGAGCATCTCCAGCATCGAGTCATACACACGACTTTGATGATTCGGCATGGGGGACTCCTCAGCCAAGCAACGGGCTTAGGCTCTGTCTGACCTGTCATTTCCCTGACTTCATAGTAGAGAAGGTCGGCATTGTCAATAGGATTGTAGGTCTAGGGCCCTGAAGTCGTTAAGCTGTAGCACGTTAAAATACTGTTGCAAAGAATGGCGTGTTGACTATACTAACCCGCTTGTTGTGTTGTGCGCACGCCGTGTGTCTCGTTGGGTAAGCTTAGGCACTCTAACAAAACCGTCGCGTCGGCCCGAGGCCGAGCGCAGCGGCCATCTGCAGGGCGGCCGAAGCAGGCGATGTGAGCATCGTCGATGGAGGCCAACGCCGCAGAGGGCCGCAGCAGCCGGCCAA